>JANXUW010000708.1 GCA_025351985.1 Pseudolysobacter sp. | reverse complement strand
GAGGTGCGCACCGTGCAGGGCAGCTACAAGGCCTACGGACAACAGCTGGACATTGAACAAGGCGTAATGCGCTTCAACGGCGCTTACGACAACCCCGCGCTGGACATCCTGGCGATACGCCCAAACCTGACGCAACGCGTGAATCAAGCCGATCAGACCATCAAGCAGCACGGCCCCAAATCGTTGCGACCGATCAGCCAATTCGATATCCATCGACATCGAATCATCGGTGAGTTTGGCGTTGGGAGGCTGGTAGGGATTCAGGTCCATGATGCTCGTCGATACTGCTCGGCTGGATAAAGGCAAAGGCACGCCCAAAAACGTGCAGACGGAGCTAATACTTGCCCAAAGGGTGTTAGCGGTCAATCGGGATACCACGCGTACGCCGGTTACACTGCGCTTCGACGAAACCCATCGGAAACGCTCATGCCCTACTCGCCCATCGTCGCCACGCTCGGCTACGTCCTTTCGCCTGACAAAACCAAGGTGCTGTTGATCCACCGCAACGCGCGCGCCAACGATCAGCACCTCGGCAAATACAACGGACTCGGCGGCAAGATGGAGCCGGAAGAAGATATCGTCGCCTGCATGCGGCGCGAAATTCGCGAGGAAGCTGCGATCGAATGCGAGACCCTGAGTTTGCGCGGCACGATCAGTTGGCCGGGCTTCGGCAAACACGGCGAAGACTGGCTGGGTTTCATTTTTCTGATCGAGAGTTTCAGCGGCATCGCGCTCGAACGGAATGCCGAAGGCGAGCTCGAATGGATAGACATCGCGCGCATCATGGAGCTGCCGTTATGGGACGGCGACCGGCATTTCCTGCCGCTGGTCTTTGATGACGACCCGCGCACATTCCATGGCGTAATGCCTTACCGCGATGGCAAAGCGGTATCGTGGAATTATTCGCGCATTTAGATATTGCGGGGTAACGCAGCAGCATCGCGCTAAAATCGATATAGCCGTCTAGCCGTCTATTTTGGTATTGCGCCAAGATGTTTTTCGCTCAACGCCGGCACTGAGCCACCGTCCAAGCCGCGCGGCAAGGTCGCGATATCCGCACTCGCCGGCAACGGCGTGCCTTGGGTCAGATGCGCGAACATCGCATCCATCGCCGCAAACGCATACGGCATCAACGGCACATATCGCGCGCCAAGCACGGGCACGCCGAGGAACGCGTCGAAGTGCTGTGCGTTGGCGACACGCCAATAGCGCAGATCGCGATCGGCATTCTGCTGTTTTGCGGTATGCACATATGCCGCGCTGGTAAATGCCTCGGGAATCAACCCGTCATCGGCGCCATGGATCACGATCACCGGCAAACCCGCGCGCGGCGGCGCGGCATGGGTTGCGGCGACTCCAGCGTGCAGACGTTTTGCCAGCGCATCATCGCCATCCCACAATGCCCGCAGACACAACAATCCTGGCAGCGACGGATCGACACCGCTCGCCATGCCGTCGATGATGCCGATACCCGGACTCGGTGGAATGCCGGTGCCGTCCGCCGACCACATCGCTTGTTCGATCACGCTGCTGACGCGCGGTACACCGTTCGCATCGAGCGCGGCAAAACGATAACCGCACGGCATCGTATCGACGCCGCTGCGGGTGTAGGACGAGGCATACGTCACGGCGACGGCGCGCCATAAATCGAAACTGCTGCTGATCGCACCGGCTTCAATCGCGGTGTCGGTCCAGCCATGTTCACGCATCCGTGCGTACGCCTCACCTGCTTGCGCGGCGGTGTCGGTCGCAGCGAGCAAACCGTGATCGTGCAAGGCGTAGCAACGCGCAATCCAGGCTGGCGACTTCGCGCCTTTGGGCCGTGCCAGCGCGACATGGTCGAATGTGGCATGCAGCAATGCGCAGGGCTGAAATAGCGCGGCTTCGGTAGCGTAGTCGTACAACGGTCGACTATCGCTTGAATAAACATTCGGCGACACCGCCACCACGCCGGCGAGTTGATGCTCGTGATCAATCCCCGCCGCGCGCAACGCCGCGCCCGCACCATTCGACACGCCCAGCACGATCACGCGTGTATTCGAGAACGTGAATGGCGCTTCGCCGGGCAGCGCCTGATCCAGCGACTGCAACGCAAACTGCGCCGCCTGCAAGACGTGCGAACCCCAATCCGCCTCGGGATTGTCACCGGAGTGGGCGTGCTTGATCGCGACGCTGTGCGCTGCGGTCGCACTTGTGAAAGTCGCTGTAAATTCCGCGGTCTCGGCCGCCGTGGCGCGCGTGCCATCGAGTTGCACGCTGCTGCGTGTATCGCTATCGATATAACCCGTGCCGGTGCCTTTGTCGGTGTAGGCCACCGCGCAACGGTGTGTCAGACCCCAGCCGCCAGCCAGCGCAATGGCGCCATACACACCGCGCGATCCCGATGATGCAGCGACCACAGCACAACGCGCGCGGCGATCAAAATCATCGGGGATTTGCGTGAGCACGCGATGCGGTTGAACCGCACCCGGCAACTTCGCCAGCGCCTGGAATTCACGGCCCGGCACACTCGGCAGCGATCCGTACAAATCGCCAAAACCACCGCCCGGGGCGAGATCGGCGATGCCGCGCCAGTTGTTCCAGATCGCGCGACGACGCACTTCCGCCGCCGTCGGTTTTTCCGGATTGGCAAACGTTGGCGGCGTGAATGCGCGCAATCCCGCCAAGCCAAGACCAGCGCTAAGCAGATCGTCGTCGGCACCATGCGTTGTGGCAAGAATGGGCGATACTAAAAAGTCGGTCATCGGTGTCCTCGCGGCAACGGCAATTCTATCGTGCGGTGAGTTCGCGCACGCACTGAGCATGGTCAGAATGATGATGAATAAAACAGGATTGCGCATGATGATTCCTTCGCCAGTACACACCATAACAGCGCGCCGATCGCCATGAATGGTACGAAAGTACAGTAGACAAAACCGCATTTCGTGGCCGCGTAACCACGCGTTGCGCGGGCACGATGAAATGTCTGCGCTGCGGTCCGCAGAAACGCTACATTGCACACCATGAGCCGTATCCTTAAGAACCGAGTCAGGTGCTGGTGCAACCGCTCGACGGCCGGCGCGAGGTCCACTTCTTCGTTGTAGACGGGGATGGTCACGTCGAGCACCGTCCGCAGCCGTGCCTGCTCTTC
>JANXUW010000670.1 GCA_025351985.1 Pseudolysobacter sp. | reverse complement strand
TGGAATCTGCAGCAGATTTTCGGCGCGGTTTGCACTTTTTCGATCCTGCTCAGCCTGCTTGCGACCGGCGTGATCCGCGCCAACACGACGCGACGGAAATGGCTGGAACCGCTGCTGATCCTGGCGCAGAGCGCGTTCACCTTGACGGCGATTTATTGTTTCCTCGGCGGCATGCAACCGGTATTGCTAGTGATACTCGCGGTGCAGGTGATTCTTTCTTTTCGGCCCGCCGCAGCACTAGTTTTTCTGTTGCTGGTGAATCTGGTTTTTGCGTGGATCGGCAGTTATTACTGGAGCCGCGGCGGCATGATCGTGAGCCTGCTGGCCTACGGCAGTTTCCAGGCGTTCGCTGCTCTCACCGCGTATTACGCGCGCCGCGCCGAACATGCGAATACCGAACTGCTCGCGACCAATGCGCAGTTGCTGTCGACGCGCAGCCTGCTCGAAGAAACCGCACGCAGTCAGGAGCGACTCAAACTTTCGCGCGAGCTGCACGATGTTGCCGGCCACAAACTCACCGCACTCAAGCTCAACCTGCAACTGCTGCTGCGCAATGCCGCATTTGCGAACGTCGAAGAACTGCAAAGCTGCAAGCAGCTCGCCAATGAACTGCTTGATGACATCCGCGCCGTCGTCAGCGAATTGCGCAAGTACGACGGCGTCGATCTGCGCTCGGCGCTGGCGACTTTGATCGCCCACCTGCCCGGCCCGAAAATTCATCTGAGCATAGCCGACGATAGTTTGCTGGCCGACGTACAAAGCGCGGAAACCCTGCTGCGCTGCGCCCAGGAGGCGCTGACCAATGCCCTGCGCCACAGCCACGCCAGCGAAATCTGGCTCGATCTGCAACGCGACGAACATCGCGTAAACCTGCAGGTACGCGACAACGGCCACGGTGCGATACAACTGAATTTCGGCAACGGCCTGACTGGCATGCGCGAACGCCTGCAGGCGCTCGGTGGCGAGCTGCGCGTGCATTCGAACGCGAACATCGGCCTCACGCTCAACGCCAGCATTCCGCTGCAGTCATGAGCGGCACCGAACCGATTCGCATCGCGCTGGCCGACGACCAGGCGCTCGTGCGCAAGGGACTCAGCGCATTGCTGCGCGATCTCGGCGGCATCGATATCGCGATCGAAGCCGAGGAAGGCGAAAGCCTGCTGATCCAGCTTGCGCAAACAAAAGTCGATGTGATCGTCAGCGATATCCGCATGCCACGCAAAACCGGTATCGAGGCATTGCGCGCCTTGCGCGAACGCGGCGATGCCACGCCGATGATCCTGCTCACGACGTTCGACGATTCCGAACTCATGCTGGCGGCGGTGCAAGCCGGTGCGCAAGGATTTCTGCTCAAGGACGCCGCGCCGGAAGATCTGCACGCAGCGATCAAGCGCGTTGCGCGAGGCGAAACCTTGTTGCAGCCGGTCAGTCTGCATTCGGTGCGCGCCCACTGGCACGATGTTTCGCCGGAATCAAAACGTGCGCATCTCACCGATCGCGAAATCAGCATTCTGCGTTTGATCGCCGGCGGTTATTCGAACAAGGAAATCGCACGCAGCCTGTTCCTGTCCGAAGGCACGGTGAAAAACTACATCACCGATATCCTGCTCAAACTCGATAGCCGCGATCGCACGCATGCAGTGCTGAAGGCGATTACGCAGCGTCTGATCTGACAGCGCCGACTTTTTACAGATAGAAAATAATACGCGGCGCTCGCAGGGAGTTTTCTGCAAACGCCGCGAATGTCGAGCAACAAAGTCTGGATCGATGAACTATCAATTTTTGCCTGATGCTACAGGCGGCTGCGGCGGCCTGGTTTTGTCGCCGGGACTATCGCGATCCGGCCCGCCCGGACGATCGCCATGCGGCGGACCGTCGCGCCCCGGGCCGTGCGGCGCGGTCGCTTGTGCGAACGTGCGATAGCCGTCTTCGCCCAGCAGCTTGCGCAAACGCTCGGCGCTCTGGTCATCGATGCGTTCGTGCTCGGTCCGCTCCTTGTCGCGCAGCGCATCGTGGGCATCGCGGCGCGCGATCAGGATTTTTCGCACTTCGACTTGTTGTGCCGCGGTTAGGCCCTGAATCAGCGCAAGCATTTCCGGCGTTGGCACTCCGCCCATCGGACCACCACCCGGCGGCGG
>JANXUW010000645.1 GCA_025351985.1 Pseudolysobacter sp. | reverse complement strand
CCAATACGGATGTCGCGCGAGACGTCCCTGCTCCATCACTTCGGCGCCGTTTTCTGCGCTGAAGTGCACTTGTATGAAACCGCTGCTGGCGGTGTTCAGAAATGCGATGTTCTGCTCGGCATAACGCGCCACCACGCTCGGATGCGGATGACCGAAGCGGCTGCGATATCCCGCCGCCGCAATAGCGAGTTGCGGATGCAGCGCCTGCAGGAACGCGAGACTCGACGAGGATTTGCTGCCGTGATGCGGCACGATCAGCACCGTATGCGCAGCGACAGATCCGATCTCGATCGCGACTTGTGCTTCGACCTTGCTGCTGATGTCGCCGCTCAGAATCAACGTCGCATTCGCGCTGCGCACGACCACCACGCAACTGCTGTCGTTATCCAGATCGGGCGAATCGGCACGCGGATGCACGACCGAAAACTGTGCTTCGTTCCACGTCCAGATTTCTCCGGCCACGCAATGTTGCAAAGGCACGTGCGTGCGTTGCGGCTCGCTGCCTTCGCTGATATCCGGTGTGTACGCAGCGACCACCGCAGCGGAACCGCCGGCGTGATCGTTGTCGCCATGCGAGATCACCAGTCGGTCGAGATGGGTAATCGCCAGCGCGCGCATCGTCGGCACCACCGCGACTTCGCCGAGATCGAAACCGCTCGGAAAACGCGCGCCGGTGTCGTAGAGCATGGCGTGATCGCGCGTCTGCACGAGCACCGACAAACCCTGACCGACATCGAGCACGGAGATATCGACTTCGCCATCGGACAATCGAGCCTGCAACGGCCACAACAGCGGCAGGAACAAGACCACACCGAGCCCGCGTGCCGGCAAACCGCGCGGCAGCAACAGCCACAACGCGCCCAGCATCGCGAGCATCAGCGCGAGCAGATTCGGCTCGGGAAAATAATGCTGCACCGCCGGCCATGCGGCCATTTTTTCCAGCGCCAGCCAAAGCCAATGCGTGAACCAGCCGGCCACCTGCAACAGCGGCGCACCCAACGCTGGTGCGATCAAAAATATCAGTCCACCGAGCACCGCAAATGGCAGCAGCACAAAACACACGACCGGCACCGCCAGAACGTTCGCCAGCGGGCCGACCAGTGAACTCTGACCGAAAAACCAGATCGTCAACGGCAGCAGGCCGATGCTCGCGATGCCTTGCGCGCTGAGCATTTCGCGCCAGCCATGCCGGCGTGCGCCACGACCGCCGAGACACAAAATCAGCCATGCCACGCCGACAAACGACAGCCAGAATCCGGCACTCAATACGCACAGCGGATCACTGATCAGCAACACCAGCACGGCCAGTGCGAGGCCTTGAAAAGATGATCGCGCGCGCCAGACAAATGACGCGACAAGGATCGCCGTGATCATCACCAACGAACGCCGCGTCGGCAAACCGAACCCCGCCAATACGGCGTACGCAAGCGCAAAGATCAGGCTCAATGGCGCTTCGAGCATCGGCGCGGGCCAGCGCAAGGTGAGCCGCGGAAACAAGCGCCACAATAAGCGCGCGAGCAGCACACCGAAGCCCGCGAACAGCGCTATGTGCAGACCCGAAATCGCGATCAGGTGCGGGATGCCGGTGGCGCGCGCGACCGCCCATTCGTGTTCGTCCATCGCCGCCTGATCGCCGAACGCCATCGCGCGCAAGACATGGCTTTCCGGCGTATCGCCGAGCACGCTGTCGATGCCCTGCAGGATTTTCTGACGCAAGCGATCGACGCAGAATCCGCTGCCGGGATCGAGTTCATGATTGCCTGCGTCGTCGTGCACATAGCCCGTCGCGACAATGCCTTGAGTCAGGGCGTGGCGCTCGAAATCGAAACCGCCCGGATTGATCAGGCCGCGCGGACGTTTCATGCGCAGCGAAAGTTGCCAGCGCGAACATGGCGCGATGTCAGGCGCCGAGCCGTCCTTGCTCGCATACCAGTTCAGGCGCACGTGACCCGCAAACGGCAGGCTGGTTTTGTCATGTTGCGCGGTCTCGATATACAGCTCGAATCGCGTCGAGCCTTCCTGCGCTTGCGGCAAGCCGATGATCGTACCGCTGACCTGCACATCCTCGCCTGCGAGCGCGAGCGGCAATCGCTGCGAAAGTGCGACGTCAGCACGCACGCATGCCCATGCTGCGCCGCATAAAAAAATCGCGAGCAGGCGCAGGGGTGGCGAATACCACAGCAACAACAATGCAAACAGCAAGCCGGCAATTTCCAGCCAGAGCGGCGGCAGTTGCGGCAACAGTTGCACGACAACCACGCCGGCCAGCAACGCGACACTGCCCGACAAAAGCGTCAGCGCCGGCGCTTTCATCGACACAATCCTGCCGCAATGATCGACATGCCCGACTCCGTGGCTGTGCCGAGACGGCACGTTTTCCATGTTACCGATAAAACGCGCCAACCGATCCGCAAAAAATCGGCGGCGACGCGAACGATCAGATCTTCTTCGCGATTTCGTGCAACTCACCGGCACGCAATTCGAGCACACGATCCATGCGTCGTGCGAGCACGTGATCGTGCGTGACCAGAATAAAGCTTGTGCCGATTTCGCGATTCAATTCCAGCATCAGCGCATAAACCTGAGCCGCATTCTTCTCGTCGAGATTGCCGGTAGGTTCGTCGCCGAGCACACAGGCCGGTCGCGTGACCAGCGCGCGCGCGACGGCACAGCGCTGACGTTCGCCGCCGGAAAGTTCGCCGGGTTTGTGTTCGAGACGCGCGCTCAAGCCAACGCGATCGAGCAGCGCACTCGCGCGTTTGCGTGCTTCCGCAATTGCCACGCCGCCGATCAAGAGCGGCATGCAGACGTTTTCCAGCGCGGTGAATTCGGGCAGCAAATGGTGAAACTGGTAAATGAATCCGAGCGAACGATTGCGTTCGCGGCCGCGCTCGCGATCCGACAGTTTCGACAATACACGGCCGGCGACTTCGACTTCACCCGAGCTCAAGGTATCGAGGCCACCGAGGATATGCAGCAACGTACTTTTACCGGTACCGGACGCGCCGACGATGGCCATGGTTTCGCCGCGACGCTATTCGAAACTGGCATCGCGCAAGACTTCCGTGCGCAGTTTGCCCTCCTG
>JANXUW010000643.1 GCA_025351985.1 Pseudolysobacter sp. | reverse complement strand
AGATAAACCATTCGCCGACATCGGGAATGCGACCGAACTGCGCCATCATCATTCCGGCGGCGGTATGGAAATCGTGGTCTTCCTCGTTCGGCAACTGCGTCAGATGCAACAGCTCGCGCAAGTCGTCGGCGCCGAGGCTGCCATCGATCAGGTAACTACCGTCGTCGCGCTGCACGATCGGCGCGACACGCGTATCGATGACCGGCGTGATCGATTTTCCGACCACCGCGGCGAGCAGGTCGTTGATCGTGACGAGGCCGTCGATGTCGCCGTATTCGTCCACGACCAGCGCCAATGGCGTTTCGACATCGCGAAATTCTTCGAGCAGATCCATCGCGCGTGCGGTCGCCGGCACGTACAACGGTTTGCGCAAGGTGCGGAACAGATCGATGTTGGAACTGCCGAGCGTTTCCATCAGGCTTTTCAGTTCGAGCACGCCGACCACATCTTGCTCGCCGCCGCGATACACCGGATAACGCGAGTACGGCGTGTCGCGCATTACCGCGAGGTTCTCTGCCAGCGGCGCGGAAATATCGAGCCACGCGATGCGGTTGCGCGGTGTCATCAAGCTGTCGGCGCTGCGATCGCCGAGGCGCAAAACGCGATTCACCATATTGCGTTCGTCGTCGTCGATCACGCCTTGTTCGGCGCTTTCGGAAACCAGCAGGCGAATTTCGTCTTCGGAAACTTCGCTGCCGCTGACGCGATGCTGGCCAAGCAGGCGCAGCAGCCAGCGCGTGGTGTAGATCAGGAAAAAGGCGAAAGGCCGCGACAACATCACGAGAACGCGCAGCGGCAACGCAACGGCCATCGCGATCTTTTCCGGATTGGTCAGCGCGAGGCGCTTGGGCAGCAATTCGCCGAACAACATGTTGATCAGCACGACGCCGGTAACGCTAGCCGACATGCCGATCGGCACTGTGTACGGCGCGATCGCGGCAATGTTCAACGAGGCCAGCCAGCTCGAAATCGTCAGGCCGATCCGAGCGCCGGAATACGCGCCCATCACGCTGGCTATCAAGGTGATGAAAAGTTGCACCGTCGCCAGAAAACGCTCGGGCGTTTGCGCCAGAGCAAGCACGATCTGCGCACGGCGACTTTCGCGTGCGAGTTGCTTGAGGCGGCTTTTGCGTGCGGTAAGAACCGCCATTTCCGATAATGCGAAGAATCCGCTGATCAGTGCAAGCACAAGGACAATAGCGATTTCGGTCAGCATCAAGGGCGTATGGCAGTGAGGGTGAACCGAGTTTAGCAGCTAGGTTGGAAAATTCATTATTGCCGTTGCGGCAGCGTGCGAACCGGACGTTTTTTGCTCGTCATTCCAGCGCAGGCTGGAATCCATTTTGACTTGGATCTAGATCTCTTGGTAGGAGCCACTGTTTGAACGCGGAAGATCAACATGGATTCCAGCCTTCGCTGGAATGACGGCGTTTTTGCGCTCTGCGTAATTTCGCCTTACGCCTTCGGCACCGCCGCGAACAAACTCGAACTGTCGCCTTTCGGACGCTCGGCGGTCAGCGTTTCGCCGCTCACGAGGTAATACACCGACTCGGCGATATTGGTGGCGTGATCGCCGATGCGCTCGATGTTCTTGCAGATGAACAACAGATGCGCACCGACCGTGACGCGCTGCACATCGGCTTTCATGAAGTCGAGCACGCGGCGATAGACGATGGTGTAGGCGTCGTCGAGTTGTTCGTCGTGCGCCCACACGGCGAGCGCTTCCTCGGCGTTGCGATTGCGAAACGCTTCGATCACGTCGGCGATCTGCTCGCTGGCGAGCGCACCGAATTCGGCGATGTGCTTGAGCAGATCGTCCGGCGCGGCATCTTCGATCGCGATGGCGCGCTTGGCGATGTTCGCGGCGAAGTCGCAGATACGCTCGAACTCGGTGCCGATCTTGATCGCGGACAAAACCTCGCGCAGGTCGCGCGCAATCGGCTGGCGCAACGCGAGCACGCGGATCGCATGCGCGTCGAGTTTGCGCTCAATCGCATCGACGTCGAGATCGTCTTTGATCACGTGCGCGGCGAGGTGCGCGTCGCGCTGGGTCAGCGCGGCGATCGCGCCGGACAATTGCGTTTGCGACAGCTCGCCCATCTGCGCGATCGCGGCATTGAGCTGGATGAGTTCGTCGTCGAAACTCTTGACGATATGTTCGGAGGCCATGGCGGTATTCCTGATCGAAGTATGTTGCGTATCGCGGTATTTGTTGCGATGAAAAAAGTCAGCCGTAACGCCCGGTGATGTAATCCTCGGTCATCTTCTGCTTCGGATTTTCGAAGATCATCGTGGTGTCGCCGAACTCGACCAGATCGCCGAGATACATGAACGCGGTGTGGTCGGAAACGCGCGAGGCCTGCTGCATATTGTGCGTGACGATGACGATCGTGAACTGGCTTTTCAGTTCCTCGACCAACTGCTCGATCTTGCTCGTTGCGATCGGATCGAGCGCCGAGGTCGGCTCGTCGAACAGGATCACTTCGGGTTTCAGCGCGATCGCGCGTGCGATGCACAGGCGCTGCTGCTGGCCGCCGGAAAGTCCGAGCGCATTTTGCTTGAGTTTGTCCTTGGCCTCGTCCCACAATGCGGCCTGGCGCAGCGCTTGCTCGACGCGGTTATCCATCTCCGCGCGCGGTAGTTTTTCGTAGTGCTTGATGCCGTAAGCGATGTTGTCGTAGATCGACATCGGAAACGGCACCGGTTTCTGAAACACCATGCCGACCTTGCTGCGCAGCCGGTTCAGGGCGAAGCTCGGGTCGAGAATGTTCTCGCCGTCGAGCATCACTTCACCCTTGGCTTCGAGCTTCGGATAGATCGAATAGATGCGGTTGAACACACGCAGCAAAGTAGATTTTCCGCAACCCGAAGGTCCGATGATCGCGGTGACTTTGCGCTCGGCGATATCCAGGTTGATGTTCTTCAGCGCCTGGTAACCGTTGTAATAAAAATTGAGATTGCGCGCGGTAATTTTCGGTGCGCTGGTCACGACGGTTTCCGCGACGGAAACCGGTGTCACGCTCATCGGCACGCTGTGCAACGGAGTCTGGATATTAGTCATTGTGAACCTTCTTGCGCAGGATGATGGCGCGCGATACGAGGCTGAGCAGCAGGACAAAAACGGTCACCATGAACGCGCCCGCCCAGGCTAGCGAATGCCAGCTATCGTACGGGCTCATGGCGTACTGGAAAATCACCACCGGCACGCTGGCCATCGGCTGCAGCATGTTGCTGCTCCAGTATTGATTGTTGAGCGCGGTGAACAGCAGCGGCGCGGTTTCGCCGCTGATGCGCGCGAGGCCGAGCAACACGCCGGTGAGAATGCCGGACATCGCCGAGCGATATAAAACCTGCACCGTGACTTTCCACTGCGGCACGCCAAGCGAGAGTGCGGCTTCGCGCATCTGGCTCGGCACGAGCTGCAACATTTCGTCGGTCGTGCGTACGACCACGGGCAGGATGATCAGTGCGAGCGCGATGCCGCCAGCGAGGCCGGAGAAATGGCCCATTTGCCGCACCACCAGCGTGTAGACGAACAGGCCGAGCACGATCGATGGCGCGGACAAGAGAATGTCGTTGACGAACCGGATGGTCTCGCCGATCGCACTCTTGCGCGCGTATTCGGCCAGATACGTGCCCGCCGCAATGCCTACCGGAGTGCCGATCACTACTGCCAGCAACAGCATCATCAAACTGCCGGCAAATGCATTCAACAAGCCGCCATCGGCGCCAGGTGGTGGTGTCATCTGCGTAAACAGCGTCAGTTTCAGTGCAGCGACGCCATTGCTGAAGGTGATCCACAGAATCCACACCAGAAAGAACAGGCCGGTCACGGTCGCAATCAGTGACAGCGATAGCGCCACGGCATTTTTGAAACGGCGTCGGACGTACATCCGTTGAGATAACGCGGACATCAACTGCCCTCCTG
>JANXUW010000665.1 GCA_025351985.1 Pseudolysobacter sp. | reverse complement strand
GATGGCGCCGCCGCGCTGCTCGCTTTCGGCTGCGCGAGCGCCTGCTTGACGAAGGCCTGCACATCTTCGCGCGTGATGCGTTCCTTGCGCCCGCTACCCGTGACTTTGTCGAGATCGACACCGAGTTCGCGCGCGAACAGGCGTACCGCCGGGCTTGCGTACGCGACCTTGTCGGGCATCACCGAACTCGCATCGAAACTTACCGGCGGCGTGCGCGGGCCGGAGATTTCGCCGTCGATTTCGTGGTTCATGACTTCGGTGGTGGCAGGCGCTGCGGGCGCGGCTGCAACGGCAGGCGCCGCGGGTGCAGGTACCGCGGATTTCGCGGAAGGTGCGGCGACTGCAGGCGCAGGCGTTGGTGCCGACGCTGCGGCGTTGGCAGCCGGTGGCGCGGCGGCGGCATCGGCGACTTCGATCATCGCCACCACCGTGCCTTCGGAAACTTCATCGCCGAGCTTGACCTTGAGTTCGGTCACCACGCCGGCAAACGGCGCGGGTACTTCCATCGTCGCCTTGTCCGACTCCAGCGTGACCAGGGCCTGATCCTTGGTCACCGTTTCGCCGACCTTCACCAGCAACTCGATCACCGGAATATTCTTGTAGTTGCCGACGTCCGGCACCTTGACTGCTTGCGTGGCCATGCTGACTCCTGCTGCTGCGCCGTCGCTGTGCGGCGCGATTCCCTATTGTCACCACTGCGGACGATTCGCGCCAGCGGCAGCGGCGTAATTTGTCTGTGCAATCGCTCGAAGCGCAGGCGGCGAATCGGCGTGCGCATGCAATGAATCGTAAATGCGATCGTTGCTGCGATATCGGCGTGGGATAATCGCCATCTCCGAAATTTGCCACCGCCACCACCATGCCAACCGATTTGCTGAGTACCGCGCTGATTCTTGTTTCGGGATTTCTCGCCGGCGCGTTGAATGCCGTGGCCGGCGGCGGCAGTTTTCTCACGTTTCCGGCGCTGGTGTTTGCCGGTGTGCCTCCGGTGATCGCGAACGCCACCAGCACGGTAGCGTTGCTGCCGGCGACGTTCACCAGCGCGTGGGCTTATCGCCGCGATCTCGCGAGTGCTTCGAACAAATTGCCGCTGCGGCCGTTCATCGCGGTAAGTGTGCTCGGCGGTGCGCTCGGTGCATGGCTGTTGTTGCGCACGCCGGATTCGACCTTCGAAGTGATCGTGCCGTGGCTGCTGTTGTTCGCCACGGTGATTTTCACGTTCGGCCGCACCTTGTCGGCACGCATCCGCCAGCGTGTGCAGATCGGCTTGGTCACACTTGTGATCACACAAAGCCTGATCGGCGTTTACGGCGGATATTTCGGCGGCGGTATCGGCATCCTCATGCTGGCGATGCTCGGCCTGTACGGACTCGACGACATCCATGCGATGAACGGCATGAAGACGATCCTCAGCGGCTGCATGAACGTGGTCGCCGGCCTTATTTTTATCGTCAAGGGCGCGGTCTGGTGGGATCACGCGTGGCTGATGTTGCTCGCCGCGATCCTCGGCGGCTGGGCCGGCCCGGTGCTCGCACGACGTGTTCCGCCGGAGCGGTTACGTTTGTTTGTTTCGTTCGTCGGCATCACGATGACGGTGTATTTTTTCTGGCGCACGTATCACTGAAAAAGTTGCGTGACGCTGCCGCACGGATAGCGAAGCCGCTGAACAAGTAGTGTCATTTCCGTTGCCGTCATCCCAGCGCAGGCTGGGATCCATTTTTGATTTTCTTGTGCCGAGATACACCAAGCTGGTAAACCAAAGTCAACATGGATCCCAGCCTGCGCTGGGATGGCGAGCAAAAAAGTCAGAGCACTCTGATAAGAATTCGCTTATTGCGTCTGAGGCGCCGCTGCCGGTAATGCCGCATTCGCCGTCGCGTTATCCTGATTCTCCTTGAGCCACAACATCGATCCGTGCACACGCGCGTAGCCGCTCGGATGATCGTAGAACATGATTTCTTCGAGCGCGCCCGGACGCAGTTTGCGATACGTGCTCAGGCGCATCGCGGCCATCGCGAATCCATTAGGTTCGCGCGCCGCGTTCAGACCATACGCATCGGCCTCGGCTTCGGCCTGGCGCGTGATCGAATTCATCAGCGGCGTGGCGAGAAAAAGGAACAGCGACAGGATCGCCGTCGCCAGCGGCAACGCTGCCGGATCGCCGCGATTTTCCAGACCGAGTCGACGTCCCCAGCGTGCCAGCGACCAATCGAATATCCGATGCGTGATCCAGAAACCCAGCGTCAGCACGAGGGTGAAATAGATCACGAGGCGCAACGAATGATTGAGCACGTAATGCCCCATCTCGTGGCCGAGCACGGCTTTGATTTCTGGTAACGACGTCTTGTTGAGCAGATTGTCGTTGAGCGATACCCGCGTGGTATTGAGGAAACCCGACACGTTGGCGCTGACGCGGGTGGTCTGGCGCGAGGCATCGAACTCGACCACGTTTTCGGTCGGTATCTGATTGGCGCGCGCGAGCGACAGCACGGCTTCACGCGCGGGGCCGGCGCGCAGCGGTTTGTAGTCGTTGAACAACGGCGAGATCAGCACCGGCGCAATCATCGCCATGAGCAACGCAAATACAAAACCGATGCCACTCGCCCACAACCACCAGCGCGCACCGGCGCGACGCACCGCCGCATACACCAGCGCCAATACCAGCGGTCCGGCGATCAAATCGACGATCAGGTCTTTCAATGCATCACCGAACCAGCCGCCGAAACCCTGCGTGGCGAGACCGTATTGATGTTCGCGCACAAACCCCTGATAAATTTCCAGCGGCAGGCTCAGCAGAAAACCGACCACCAGCCATTGCGCGATGTACAACATCGTGTTCAACCACGTGCGCTGCGTGATGCGTCGCGCGGTATTGCGCAAGCGCTGCGAGATGCCACCCCACAGCAACAGCGCGCTCACCGCAAGGCCGTAAAACAGGCGCCAAAGTTGCAGCCAATAACCGCCTTCGAAATAGTCGTTGGACAGCGCGCGTTGTTCCGGCGTGAGCAGGTTGAGATATGCCTCGGTGGCGCGATCGACATCGAAATTCGGACTCGGCCGCGCCGCATCGGGAATCTGCAGACCCGGCGGGAAATCGCGCGCGATCGGCGCCTCCGCATGCACCGCGTTACAACTCAGCAACACGACCAGCGCGAGCAGGATTACCTGGAACAACGTTTTCATGCGTGTACCTCGATGATTTGGCTATGGCCGACATCAGCGCCCCGAAGCGGATATCAGAATGGCGATTGTGCAC
The DNA here is from genome assembly GCA_025351985.1 of Pseudolysobacter sp. Taxonomy (GTDB): domain Bacteria; phylum Pseudomonadota; class Gammaproteobacteria; order Xanthomonadales; family Rhodanobacteraceae; genus Pseudolysobacter. The sequence goes on along the minus strand of JANXUW010000665.1, from coordinate 4,203 downwards.
GATTGCGCCATGCGCGGGAGTGCGATCAGTCATGCATCGATGATGATGCAGCGGCATACCCCGGACTAACGACAGTTCGGCTAAGATTGGCGTCCCAACCTTCAGGAGCGTGCGTCATGGGCTTGTTGTCTTTGCTTTCTTTGATTCTGCTGATCGTGCTCGGCATTCTTGGTATTTTGCCGTGGCTCAAGAACCAGCAGCCGGCATTTGCCGAACATCTCAAACCCCTGGAAGGCGTTTCGGCGTGGGTTGGAATCGCCGGCCTGGTCTGGGCGGTGGTATTGCTGCTGCAATGGATTTCCGCGCTCGGCTATTTCCGTTATGCGCCGGGCGTGATGCTGATCAGCCTGTTCACCACGCTCGTGATCGCCGCACTGTCGCTGCTGCTCAGCGTGTCGATGCTGGCCTCGATGGTCAACAACAGTTCGGTCAACAGCAAGCTCAGCGAAACCGCCGACAAGCTCGCACCGTACAAGGTCGGCCTCGGTTTGACGTGCCTGATTCTGGCGCTGTATTCGCTGATTCGCTTCGGCTGATCGCACCGCTATTGCTGCGGCGGCGTTGCGACTAACTAGCGCGCGCCGTCGAGAAAATCTTTAAGTTCGCTCCAGCGACGCAGCTTTTCGGCTCGGCCAATCGACGCATTGGCCGGGCTGGTCGATGGCAACGGCAGCAACTGCACTCGCGTTAGTTGCTGCGCATCGAAGCGCGGCAAGATATGCCGCTTGAACAGCTCGAACGCCTTGCCGCCGTTGAACGCCAACGCATCGATTTGCGGATGCGTCAGCAACAATTCCGGAATCGCATTCGGCACTTCACTGCCACGCACGATGCTGCTGTCGAGGCTACCCGGTCGCTCGCAATGTTTCAGCACATCCCATATGCCGATGCCGGCGCGCTGCAAGCGAGCGATGCGTTCGAGATAATCCAGTTCCGGTCCGGCCGAAAAGAGCTCGCCCATGAACGGCCAGAACAGGTTCTGCGCGTGCGCATAGGATTGTTGCAACGCCAGCGATTTCTCGCTCGGCACGGTGCCGAGAATCAGCACACGGCAATCCGCCGCAACTCGCGGTTGAAAACTGGATACCACGGCCGATTTTTCCGGCGGTGGCGCGGATTTCTTCTTCATGCCGACCATCGCCGCTCACTCCTGCAAACGTAACCAGCCGGCATAGCCGAGCTCACGCAGAGTTTCGATATTGCGCTCGAAAATTTTCGCGGTGTCGGGATACGCCGCCACCCCGCGCTCGACGCTGCGCTCGCGCAACAGATGCAACATCGGATAGGGCGAACGGTTGGTGCAATTCTCGATATCGTCGGGCGCCGTGCCGGCGAATTGGTATAGCGGATGAAAACTCGCGATCTGGATTTCGCCGTGCAAATCGAGTTCGTCGAGTGCTGTATCGGCCTGTTCGAGAAACTGGTTGTAATCGAAAAAATCCTGCAGCACCTGCGGGTGGATCAGCAGCGCGGTATCGACCTGATCGCTGTCGCTGGCCTGCAGTTCACGCAATACGCTGGATAAATCCGCGAGCAATAACTCAGGCGAATCGGCACTGCTGACGATGTAACGAATCTGGTTTCTGGCAAACACGGCGCGCGCGAACGGACACAGATTCAAACCGATCACCACACGCTCCAGCCAACGCTGCGTCATGGCGATGACGTGTTCATCGGAGTGCGTATCGGCGTCAAGCGTCATGCGTTTTTCCTGCCAACCTCATCAAGCCGAATCGGAGAATAAACGAAACACGCAGTTTCTTTTTTTGCACTCGAGAGTGGTCGATCCTGCGTTGCCCAACAAAGGCGCAACGCAGGACGATGACTTGCTGATGCAACTGCAATCGTCTCAGAGAATTTACTGAGAAACAGCGATGGCTTATGCCTTCGGCACCGACGCTTCGGTGGTGATGTTGATCTTGATTTCATCGCTCACGTTCGGCACGTACGCACCGACGCCGAAGTCTGCGCGCTTGATCGTCGTGGTGGCGTTGAAACCGATCGTCTGCGTCTTCATCATCGGATGCTCGCCGGCCTTATTCAGGGTGGCATCCAGCACAACCGGCTTGGTCACGCCGTGCACGGTCAGATCACCGCTTACCTTGAAATGATTCTGGCCGGCAGCGCCTTCGACCTTGGTGCTCTTGAAGGTGATGTTCGGAAATTTTCCGGCATCGAGAAACTTGTCGCCTTTCAATTCTTCGTCGAGCTTGGCGACGTAGGAAATCACGCTGCTCACGGCAATCGTCACGTCGACCGACGACTTGGCGGGTTCGGCGCTATCGAAATTGATCGTGCCCTTGATGTTGTTGAAATTCGCGGACGGATTCGAGAAACCGAAGTGATTCCAGCTGAACAAGGTGTCGGTGTGCGAGCTATCAATGGTGTAGGCAACCGGCGCGGCCTGCACGGCGGCGGCGAACGAAAAACTGATGGCGAGTGCAGCAAGTGTTTTACGTAACATGAGAAGTCTCCAGGTTGGAAAGCCGAGTTCGGCGCGAGTATCAAACTTTTTGAGGTCAAACTGAGGTCAAACAATGTGGTAGAGACGATGCGGCTGTTAAACGATTTTGCAAGCCTCGTCGAAATCGAGACGAGGTCCGCGCGGGAACAGCGCAGTCGCATCGCCGTAACCGAGGTTGATCAGAAAATTTGATTTGTACGCCGTGCCCTTGAAGAAAATTTCATCGAGCTTGGCATTGTTGAAACCCGACATCGGCCCGCAATCCAGACCGAGCGCACGCGCGGCCATGATCACGTACGCACCCTGCAACGATCCGTTGCGGAATCCCGCGCTGTCGATCAGCGGCTGATTGCCGACGAACCAACTGCGCGCATCGGTGTGCGGAAACAGCTTCGGCATTTGCTCGTAGAATTCGGTATCGATGGCGATGATGGCAGTGACCGGCGCACTCATGGTTTTTTCGATGTTCATCTCGTCCAGCGCGGGCTTGAGTTTGGCTTTGCCCTCCGCGGTCTTGACGAAGACGATGCGCATCGGCGAACAATTCGCGCTGGTCGGCGCCATCCTGGCGAGATCGTAGATCTGGTGCAGCTGTTCATCGGTCACCGGTTTCGGCAGCCACTTGAAGTGCGTGCGAGCGCTAAGAAACAGCTGATCGAGCGTGTTGTGCGGTAGTACCGGATTCATGAATTTTTCCTGGGCTGGCGATCAGTGGATAGGTGTGCAAAGCTGATCGATGAGTGCTGACGGTGCACAGTGTATTGCTATCGCGCCGCCCGATAATCCGCATTTCGCAAAAAAGATTAGCTCTGTGCAAGATACAATACAGGCCTGAGTCGCGTCATTCGTACGCTTCGCAGTCTGCACCAACCTTCGTTGTAACCATGTGACAAACGTCCTCATCAGCGATACACCAACCTGCTGGGTCATCAGCGATGGCGCAGCCGGCAACGAACGCCAGGCGCTGGCGCTGGCGGATGCCATGGGCGTGTCGGCGCGTATTTGGCGCGTGAAACTGCGCGCGCCGTGGTCATGGAATGCACCGCGACTGACCTCGGGCGCAACGCTGGCGTTGCCCAGGGAACTGCGCGAGATGCTGCGAGCGCCATGGCCGCAGATCGCGATCGGTTGCGGGCGTCACGCGGCGCTGGTGATACGTCTGTTGCGCAAGCGCAGCGCCGGCAAAACCTTTTGCGTGCAGATTCTCGATCCGCGCATCGCAGCGAAAAATTTCGATCTGGTGATCGCGCCACAGCACGACCAGCTTGTCGGCAAAAACGTGCTGACGACCTTGGGTGCACTCAATGCGATCGACGATGTCTGGCTTGCCGATGCCGCGCAAAAGTTCGACAACTTGCGCACGCTGCCGACGCCACGTACCGCGGTGCTGATCGGTGCCAGCAATCGTGCGCAGATGCTCGATCGCGAATATTTCGATGCGCTGCTCGCGCGGTTAAGCGCATTGCATCAGCGCGACAGCGGCAGCTTTCTCGTAACCACATCACGACGCACGCCGAACGATGTCGCGATGCATCTGCGAAAAATGTTCGCGCAGTTTCCGGGAGTTTTCTGGGCGGACGAGGCGGACGGTGAAAATCCGTACGCCGGTTTTCTCGCGCATGCCACGCGCATCGTCGTGACGCCGGATTCGGCGAACATGCTCAGCGAAGCCTGCGCCAGCGGCAAACCCGTGCTGACTTTTGTACGACAGCCTCTGCGCGGCAAACTCGCCAGCCTGC
>JANXUW010000592.1 GCA_025351985.1 Pseudolysobacter sp. | reverse complement strand
GACTGGAATCGGCGACCTTCGGAATGGTTCGACGAATCGGCGTATCTGCCGAAACTCGATGGTACGTTCTGGGCGACTGCCGATGGCGCGGCGACGTTGGCCGTGCTCGACGAAAACAAGAATCCGGTGCGCGAGATCAAGCTCGATATCAAGCGCGGCGTGAACTCGTATCGCTGGGATTTGCTCATGAATACGGCGCTGGCACAAGCGGCTGAAACGGCGCGTTTGGCCAAGGAAAAAGAGAAAGCGAAAGTGGACGACAATGACAAAAAAGACAAGGACGCACCGGACGCTTCATCGCTCGCAAAAACGCCGGTCGCGGAAGCGTTGCGCATGCGTCATCGGCTGTACGCGCTGCCAGGAAAATACACACTCAAGCTGACTCAGGGCAGTAGCGAATCGACCACCGAACTCGAAATCAAGACGCCCGAACCGCGCAAACCGCGTGCCAAGGCAGAGCCGAAATTACGCGGTGTGCACAAGTGGCCGCGTCCGTATGCCGAGCCGTCGCCGAATCCATTCGCTGAAGAATTGGAAGAGGCAGGAAAGTAGGCGCTAACTGCCGACGCAGAACGGATCGGTGGGGTCTGCGTCAGCGCCTGCCGAAGCGTTATTCCGATCCGGATTGAGCGGTCTCGATGCGCTTGAGAAATACGCGCATTTCCTTTTCCGCCTGCTTGTCGCCGCGCGCTGCGGCGACGCTGATGCCTTCATGGTAAGCGTCGCTCGCGGCGATCGGATCGCCAATACTCAAACACGCCTGACCCAGCAGTTTCCACGCGGCGGAATAACGCGGATCGAATTTCAGCGCGGAGCGCAATTCGTCGATCGCCGCGGAAGTTTCGCCTTGCGCCAGCAATAGTTGGCCGAGGCTGAAACGCAGCAGCGCGCCATCGCGTGCGCTGCCAATCTGCTTGCGCAGTTGCGCGATTTTATCGGCGCTCATCGCAACGAATCATTTGCGCGAAACGAGCGGGCACGATTGCGAATCACGCGAGAAGCGCAAGGCCAAAATCACCGCGCGCGGCAAATTCTCAGCGATGCACATCGTGCGTTACCACGCCGACATCACGCCCCGGCGAATCGAAATAATGTTTGCGTTGCAGGGTCTTTTGCATGTCGTCGAGGCCCGCTTGCCAATGCTCGCGCATGGTGTCGGCGCCGAACGAATAATCCTTGTATTGCTCCTCGTAATTCTTCGCCTTGTAGATCAGGTGCACGACGTTCAGCACCTTGTCGCAGGTCCAGGATTCGAGGCCGGATTTGAGTTCGGTGGAAAGTTTGTTGGTCGGGATCAGCTCGATCAACTGGCCGATCGCCAGACGCAAACGCTGCCGTTCGGTGGCGACATCGGTGCCGCGTCGCGTGCGGCTGGAATATTGAATATCTTTCTGTCGCTCAAGCACTTCCATGATCGTGCCAGGCACTACGCCGCGCGCATTCCACAGGTCAACTTGCAGTGCGAGCGTATCGCGACGCGGCAGATCCTCGACGATGTATTCGAGCGGCGTGTTCGAGACGACGCCGCCGTCCCAATAAAATTCGCCATCGATTTCGACCGCGGCGAACGCGGGCGGCAACGCGCCCGATGCCATCACATGTTCGGGTCGAATCTTGGTTTTGCGATTGTCGAAATAGACGAAGTTGCCGGTGCGCACATTCACCGCGCCAACCGTGAACCGTTGCGAGGTGTGATTGATCCGATCGAAATCCACGAGCGCTTCGAGCGTTTGCTTGAGCGGCGCCGTGTCATAAAAACTCGTGGCACCGATCGAGCCCGTCGCGGCCATGAACGGCGGCGGCGTGCGCGGCACAAAAAACCCGCGCTGGCCGTGCGCGAGCGAGGCGAATGCGGTGAGGCCGTTGATCATCGGCCGCAGATGATCGCTGCGCGACAGCCACGATGTCGCCTGCTGCTGGATATCGAAAACCGACTGCGGCAGCGGCAAGGCCGGCGCGCAGATCAGGTTCCAGAATTCGTGCATTTTGGCAATGCGATCTTCCGGCGCATTGCCGGCCAGCAACGCCGCGTTGAATGCGCCGATCGAAATGCCGGCGAACCAGTCCGGCCGAATTCCAGCTTCGTGCAAACCTTCGTAAACACCGCACTGATACGAGCCGAGCGCACCGCCGCCCTGCAGCACCAGCGCGACGGTTTCGTAATTTCGCGCAGCCTCCGCAGGCGTGAGTGTCGGCTTGGCCTTCGCGGCTGGCGCCGATTTGACGTTGATCGGCTGGCGCGATTTCGCCGCCGTACTCACACCTGCCGTGGCTGCGCGTTTTTTCATTGCATGAACCAGCCGTGGCTGACCACGAGCGATTGGCCGGTTAGCGCATTCGTCTCGAACGCGGCGAGGAACAAAGCGCACTGGGCGACGTCATCGACCGTGGTGAATTCGCCATCGACGGTTTCCTTGAGCATGACGTTCTTGATCACATCGGCTTCGGAAATGCCAAGCTCTTTCGCCTGCTCGGGAATCTGTTTTTCGACCAGCGGCGTGCGCACAAAACCGGGGCAGATCACGTTGGCGCGAACGCCGTGGGCCGCGCCTTCTTTCGCCACGACTTTCGCCAGTCCGACCAACGCGTGCTTCGCGGCAACGTAGGCCGACTTGAGTTTCGAGGCTTCCTTCGAATGCACCGAACCCATGTAAATAATCGAGCCGCCCTTGCCCGCCGCGTACATCTGCTTGATGCATTCGCGCGTGGTCAAAAATGCGCCGTCGACGTGGATCGCCTGCATTTTTTTCCAATCAGAAAACGAATAATTTTCGATCGGATTGACGATCTGGATACCGGCATTCGAGATCAGGATATCGACGCCGCCGAGATCCTTCACCACCTGCGCGACACCGGCAATCACCGCCGCTTCGTCGGTCACGTCCATCGCCACCGCGGTCGCGCGCGCGCCTTTGGCCTTGAGTTCGTCGGCAACCGCTTGCGCACCCGCCAGGTTCAAATCGGCGATCGCGACCGCCGCGCCG
>JANXUW010000506.1 GCA_025351985.1 Pseudolysobacter sp. | reverse complement strand
GTGGATCGTCGCAGCGAATGTGGCCGGGGTGCTTTTCGCGGGCGCCGGCGCCGGTTCTGCTGCGCTCAGATTGGCGCTGACAACGCTGCAACAGAAAAGCAAAACTCCAGCGTAGTGGCGCAGGCCCGAACTCGTCATCATCGCAAATTCCTCATCTGATTCAGCCTTGCACGATAGCTGAGTGAGACGCTCGTGCGATAGGGTGGAAAGTCGCGCACGACATGCTGCAATGCACTAATCGAAAGCCGCGAATTTGCCATCACGAAGACGGCTTTGCGGATCGCCGATATCAGTCTAGACTCGGCGCCAGCGAGGGGACAAAGCGAGGGAATTTTTCCGCCGATGCCGACACATCGATCGAAATTTTCGACGCACCCGATCGTGAGAGCGCACTCTGTTGCTGCTGACGGTGATGCGCGATGCGGCATGATCTCGAACGAGGAAGTCTGCGTTGGAACCTACCGATATACGTGCACCCGAATATTTCCATAAAGTCGTCGATTGCCAGTGGGCCTGCCCCGCCCACACTCCGGTTCCCGAATACATCCGGTTGATTGCCGCGGGTCGTCACGACGATGCCTACATGATCAACTGGACCTCGAATGTCTTTCCCGGCATTCTCGGCCGCACCTGCGACCGCCCGTGCGAACCCGCGTGCCGCCGCGGCCGCGTCGAAGAAAACAACGGCGAGAAACCCGAGCCCGTCGCGATCTGCCGCCTCAAGCGCGTCGCCGCCGACAACAAAAACAGCGCGGCGATCCAGGCGCGCCTGCCGCAACTCGCGCCACGCAACGGCAAACGCATCGCCTGCATCGGCGCGGGGCCCGCCTCGCTCACGGTCGCGCGCGATCTTGCGCCACTCGGATATCACGTCACCGTGTTCGAAGGCGAAGCGAAAGCCGGCGGTTTCATGCGCACGCAGGTGCCGCGTTTTCGTTTACCGGAATCGGTCATCGATGAGGAAGTCGGCTACATTCTCGGCCTCGGCATCGAGTTCCGCAGTGGCGAGCGTATCGATTCGCTGCGCGATTTGCTCGCGCAAAACCACGATGCGATTTTCGTCGGCTGCGGCGCACCGCGCGGACGCGATCTCGACCTGCCGGGCCGGCTTGAAGCGGCGAAAAATATCCACATCGGCATCGACTGGTTGTCGTCGGTATCGTTCGGCCATATCGAAAAAATCGGCCGGCGTGTGATCGTGCTCGGCGGCGGCAACACGGCGATGGATTGTTGTCGTTCATCGCGCCGACTCGGTGGCGAGGAAGTCAAAGTGATCGTGCGCTCCGGCTTCGACGAGATGAAAGCCTCGCCGTGGGAAAAGGAAGACGCGATCCACGAAGGCATTCCGATTCTCAACTTCATGGTGCCGAAAAAATTCGAGCACGTTGATGGCAAGCTCAGCGGCATGTGGTTCGAGAAAGTGCACGCGCAAGTCGATGCCAAAGGTCAGCGCAAACTCGTGCCGACCGGCGAGCCGGATGTGCTCGTGGAATGCGATGACGTATTGATCGCGGTCGGCCAGGAAAACGCCTATCCGTGGATCGAACGCGACATCGGCATCGAGTTCGATCGCTGGGGTTTGCCTGTAGTCGATGCGGTCACGTATGCATCGAGCTTGCCGCAGGTTTTTATCGGCGGCGATGCGGCGTTCGGACCGAAGAACATCATCTGGGCGGTAGCGCACGGCCACGAAGCCGCGGTGTCGATCGACCTGCAACTGAGCGGTGCCGATATCCACACACGGCCTTCGCCGCTGACCAACCTGATGTCACAGAAAATGGGCATCCACGAATGGAGTTATGCCAGCGAGATATCGCCCGACGAACGTTACAAGGTGCCGTCGGCCGCGCTCGAGAAAACGCTGAAAAGTATAAAAATGGAAGTCGAGCTCGGTTTCGACATGGCGACCGCGTTCAAGGAAGCCGAGCGCTGCCTGAACTGCGACGTGCAGACCGTGTTCGTCAAGGACGCATGCATCGAATGCGACGCGTGCGTCGATATCTGCCCGATGGATTGCATCACGTTTACCGGCAACGATGCCGAGCCGGAACTGCGTGAACACCTCACCGCGCCGGCGCTGAATCTGAGCCAGGATTTGTACGTTTCCGCGGCACTCAAGACCGGACGCGTGATGGTCAAGGACGAAGACGTCTGCCTGCACTGCGGCCTGTGCGCCGAACGCTGCCCGACCGGCGCCTGGGACATGCACAAGTTCATGCTCGATATGACGCAGGCCGGCCGCGGTTGCCGCAGCGACAAGCAGTTAGTGAAGAGGAAGGCCGCATGAAGCCGAAGATCGAAGCGACGAACGACTTCGTCGTCAAGTTCGCCAACGTCAACGGCTCGGGCTCGGCGTCGGCCAACGAAATGTTCGCGCGAAGCCTGCTGCGCATGGGCGTGCCGGTGAGCCCGCGCAACATTTTCCCGAGCAACATCCAGGGACTGCCGACCTGGTATGAGGTGCGCGTCAACGAAAGGGGCTGGCTCGGCCGACGCGGCGGCGTCGACCTGATGGTCGCGATGAACCCGCAGACCTGGGCCCAGGACATTGCCGAGATCGAGCCGGGCG
>JANXUW010000380.1 GCA_025351985.1 Pseudolysobacter sp. | reverse complement strand
CGGAATTCTGACGTTGCGCATGGCACCGGTTGCATCAGCCCATGCGCGCAAAACCGTCGCGCCGCGGCTGCCGGACGCGCATCGTTTTCGACGGACAACGCCCATGCGGCATGGCGAATCAGCAGGGCTAGAGCCAGGCTGCGCGCGATGCCGATCGCCGCACGGCGTGCGCCGGCTTCGAGATTCTCGCGTGATCCCTGCGATGATTCGCGAATCCAGTCGGTGGTTTTGATCATCGCATCGCGTGCGTGTTGCACACAGTCGGCGAGTTCGTCGGCGCTGTTTTCATCGAGCCAGTGCTGCTGCGCATCGAGCAACACGCGCAAACTTTCCGGCGCTTGCAATGCGCGCAGAAAATCCAGCGCGAGCACATTGCTCGTGCCTTCCCAGATCGAGAATACCTGCGCATCGCGCAGCAACTGCGGAATGCCGCTGTCTTCCAGATAACCGGCACCGCCGAAACACTCGCAGACTTCGGAGGTGATCGCCACGGCCTGTTTGCCGGTCCAGAGTTTCACGATCGGCGTGAGCAAACGCAGCAACAAAACGTCGTCTGGCTTGCCCACATTCGCCTGTACGCGGCCGAGTAATTCGGTCAGGAAAAACGTCAGCTGGAAACACGCCTCGAATTCGGCCTGCATGCCCGCGAGCGTATCGCGATGCAGCGGTTGTTCGATCAGCTTACGACCGAACACATTGCGTCGTTGCGCATAGTCGTGGACCAGGGCGATGCCGCGGCGCATCGTCGCGAGCGCGCAGATCGCGTTCCATGTGCGCGTGACATTCAGCATCGGCGCGACCGCACGCACGCCGTTGCGTTTTTCGCCGACAAGAGTCGCCGGCGCATCGTGCAGATGGATTTCCGCGGTCGGCAGTTCGCGCGTGCCGAGCTTGTGCTTGAGCTTGTCGATTTCGATGCCGCGCCAGCGCCCGTCGGCATCGCGCGGCTCGATGTAAAACAGCGCGAGACCATCGGCGCCAGCGGCATTGTTTGCGGGTCGCGCGAGCACGAGCGCGGTGTCCGCGTGCACCGCCGAGGTGAACCATTTGCGCCCCGACAAATGCCATTCACCATCGATTTCTTGCGCCGCGGTTTCCGTACCGCCGATATCCGAACCGCCGCTGGTCTCGGTCATCCATTGCCCGGAAATCCAGTGTTGTGCGGGATCGCGCGAAAAATAATGCGGCAATACGCGCTCGATCAAATGCGCATTCGTGGACGCCTTGAGCACGGTCGCGGCGCCGTCGGTCATCGCCAGCGGGCACGAATAAAATTCGCTGGCGCAATGGAACAGATAGACCATCGCGAACTGATGCACACGCGCGAATTCGCCATGCGTGGAATCGTGGCCGGCAGCGACCAGGCCATGTGTCGCGGCGATGATTTTTGCGGCGTGCCAGGCCGGTGTGAGTTCGATCCGGTCGACGCGCTGGCCCCACGCATCCCATGTCGTCAGCGTTGGTTCGGTGACGCTGTGCTGCCGCGCCAAGGTCCATGCCTGCGCGGCGTAATTGCCGATCGTATCGAGATCGTTTTCGATCGCGGCCAACGTTTGCGCGGGCAATACGCGGCGCAGAAATCCGCGCAACACATCGTCGTCGTGATATTGATTGCCGAGCTGCGGTGGCGCTTGCACAAATGCCATGACACTCTCCGATGCGCTTAAACGTCGACTTTTTTTGGCGGCCGTTTGTAGCCGCGCGATTGCCAGCCGAGCACGCCGATGATGACAATGCTGAGCACGACTTCGGCGAGCGCCAGCCAGCGTTCGGTCGGCGTGCTGTACGCCTCGGCAATCCCATGGCAAAAATAAAACAGGCAGACGATACCGGCCAGCAACAGCCCGCGCCGCGGATTGCGCGGATAGGTCAGCGCCGCCGGCAGCAACGGCAGTAACGTGATCGCGAGCACCAGCAACAGCGGTGCACGTTCGGGCGGAAACAACCATCCATGCCAGACGACTTGCAACACGATCAGGCCGAGCAAGGCGAGCCCGCCGACACGTTGAGCGCTCATGCGCTGGCTCCGAGCCGGCGCGCGAGATCGGCCACGCGGCGTCCGAGTGCACGACACAGTTCGCGCTCATCGGCGCTGATCGTATTTTCGCCGCGCGCACCGGCGACATGGCTCGCGCCGTACGGCGTACCGCCGTCGCGGGTGCTGCTGAGCCGCGCTTCGGTGAACGGGATTCCCAACAGCAACATGCCGTGATGCAACAGCGGCAGCATCATCGAAAGCAGGGTGGATTCCTGGCCGCCATGCTGCGTGCCGGTCGATGTAAATACCGCCGCGGGTTTGCCGGCGAGCGCACCGGACAACCATTCGCTGCTGGTCGAATCGATGAAATGCTTGAGCGGCGCGGCCATGTTGCCGAAGCGCGTCGGGCTGCCGAGAATCAAGCCGGCGCATTCGTGCAGATCGCTCAGTCGCACATACGGGGCGCCTTCGTCGGGTTCGGGGGGTGCGGCGATTTCGGTTACGGGCGCGACCGGCGGCACGCTGCGCAAGCGCGCGTGCATGCCGCTCACTTCCTCGACGCCGCGCGCGATCAGCCGCGCCAGTTGTGCGGTCGCGCCGCTGCGGCTGTAGTACAAAATCAGGACGTCGCTCATGGGGTTCTCACGCAGGTCAGTTTGCAATTGCGGTTTCACATACTTGGGATGGCCGCAACGATACGTTACCCTCATCGCCATGTATCGTTTTCGTCAATGCAGTTTGCCATGACTCTGCGCTTCGACCGCCATCGTGCCAATGCCTTCGTGCGTTTTTTGTGGCAGCGTTTCTTCGATCAGCGCTGCCTGCAAACCTCGGGCGCGCTCGCCTATACCACGCTGTTTTCGCTGGTGCCGTTGACGGCGGCGGTGCTCGGCATTCTTTCGGCGTTTCCGGTGTTCGCCGCGTGGCGCGACCAGCTCACCAATTTTGTGTTCGACAATTTTGTGCCGGCGGCCGGCAAGGTGGTGCAAACCTATCTCACCCAGTTTGCCGATAACGCGAGCAAGGCCACGGCGATCGGCGTGCTGGTGCTGTTGTTCAGCGCCGTATCGCTGATGACCAGCATCGAGGATGCCTACAACCGCATCTGGCACGTGCCGAGTTCACGTACGCCTGTGGCACGCATGCTGATGTATTGGGCCGCGCTGAGCCTCGGGCCGCTGTTGCTGATCGCCGCGCTCGGCGTGAGTTCGTACGTGTTCGCGTTGCCGCTGATCGACGCCGCCGAATCGGAGTTCGCGTTGAAGGCGCGCCTGCTGAGCGTGCTGCCGCTGCTGCTGACGTGGTTCGCGCTGACATCGAGTTACGTGGTGATTCCCAATCGCACTGTGCGCGTGCGCGACGCGATCATCGGTGGCGCAATCGCCGCGCTGTTGTTCGAGCTCGCCAAATACGGTTTTGCGGTTTATGTCACGACGTATGCGAGCTTCGAGCAGGTCTACGGCACGCTGGCGATGGTGCCGATTTTCCTGTTCTGGATTTACCTGTCGTGGATCATCGTGCTGCTCGGCGCCTCGATTACCGCCTCGATCGCGGCGTTCGATTATCGTCCCGAGTCGGAGCGTTTGCCGCCGGGTCAGGAGTTTGCGGGGCTACTCGCCGTGCTCGCGGATTTCGCCGCCGCGCAAGCACACGGACGCGGTTTGCACCTTCGCGACGTGTGCGTGAAACATGCGTTTCTCAATGACGATCTGCTGCAGGGATATCTCGATGATCTGATCGTCGCCGGCCTGATCCAGCGCAATGAAAAAGGCGAGTGGATGTTGGTCAGCGATCTGCGTGCGGTCAGCCTGCGCAGCCTGTATGACGCAGGCGACTATCATTTCGCTATGCAACCGCCAGACCAAATGCTGGCCGATCAATTTTCGCCGGAACTCAAGACGCTGTTGACCCAGACCGGTGCCGCGCTCGCAGCAAATCTGGATGTGCCGCTGGCCGAAATATTTCCGCTCGCTTTGCGGTCTGTAACTGCAAGTGCGTCCGCTCAGGACACCCTCATTATCAAGGATTCCGCATGAAATTTCGTTTTTTAATGGCGCTGATCGCGCTTTCGTTTTTGTCTGGCCATGCCGCGATGGCTGCCGATGCGACCAAACATCCAACGCTGAATGTCAAAACCATCGATGGCAAAACCTTCGATCTCGCGCAGGAAAAAGGCCATTGGGTGATCGTGAATTTCTGGGCGACGTGGTGCTCGCCGTGCCTCAAGGAAATTCCGGATATTTCCGCGTTCGTCGCCGCGCATAAAAATGTCAGCGCGATCGGCCTGGACTTCGAGGAAATCGAAGCCGACGATCTCAAGTCGTTCCTCAAGCAGCATCCGGTCGGTTACGCCGTATCGGCGGTCGATGTCTACAATCCGCCGAAGGATTTCGAAGTGCCGCGCGGTCTGCCGACGACGTATGTGATCGCCCCCGATGGTAGCGTGGCCAAGCGTTTCATGGGCCCGATCACCGGCAGCGATCTGGAGAAAGTGCTGAAGGACGCCGGCGCCAGCGGCACATGAGCGATGCGCGAAAACATCGTGAACGTTGCGGTGATCTGTGTTCGTTTTTGTATCCACGGCCGCGTGCAGGGCGTGTTTTTTCGCGCATCGACACGTACGCAGGCGTTACAGCTGGGGCTTACGGGCTACGCTAAAAATCTCGCCGATGGCAGCGTCGAAGTGATGGCGTGCGGCGATGCAATCGCGGTCGATTTGCTACATCGCTGGCTGCAACAAGGCCCACCGAGCGCACGCGTGGATCAGGTCGAGCGCGTTGAAACCGCGACTTATGCCGGTGAAGGATTTCTGACGTTGTAGCCGTTATGACCACGCGCCGATTCCCGCGGTCGTGGCGATTTGCTAGTCTCCGTGCAGATCACGCCACGGAGCGCACCATGCACGACTATCTTGCGACGCTGCCCACCTTCCTGCTTTACCTCGGCCTCAGCATCGCGCTGCTCGGCGCTTTCATGGCCTTGTACATCGTGATCACGCCACAGCACGAGTGGCGCCTGATCCATCAAGGCAATATCAGCGCCAGCATCGTGTTGACCGGCACCTTGCTCGGTTTCGCCTTGCCCGTGGCCAGCGCGATGGCGCACAGCGTAAGCCTGCTCGATCTCGCGTTGTGGGGCGCCGTTGCCGGAGTCGTGCAACTGCTGACGTATCTGGCATTGCGACTGCTGATTCCGGATCTGCGCCAGCAGATCGAAGCGGATTGCGTATCGGTGGCGGTGTTGCTTGCAGGCTTGACGCTTGCGGTTGGGTTGCTCAATGCGGCGGCGATGACTTAGCGCGAATTATTCAGCAGTTAAACAGGCGTTAGGCGCCACAGGAGAGACACTCGATGAGCGAAGACTCGACAGCGAAGGCAATACGCGGACTAACCATTGCCATTTGGGCGCTTGTAGTTGTATTTGTGTTTTGCGCGGCTGTGCCGCTTCTATG
>JANXUW010000631.1 GCA_025351985.1 Pseudolysobacter sp. | reverse complement strand
GGCGACGATGGCGCGCTACCGGCATTACGACCCCGAGCAGACCAAGTTGATCGCGGTGTCCTATGCCCGGCAGTTGCTGCCGGGCACGTTCGAACACGCGCTCAGCTACCTGATCGACAACGAGATCGACCTCGATCGCTTTGCCGCACGCTTCAAGAATGACGACACCGGCGCACCGGCTTACGATCCGGCGGTGTTGCTCAAGGTGGTGCTGTTCGCCTATTCGCGCGGCATCACCTCGTCGCGCACGATGGCGCGGGCGTGTGCGGAGAACGTGGTGTTCATCGCCCTGGCCTGTGATCAGCAACCGCATTTCACGACGCTGGCGCACTTCGTGGCGAGCTTGGGCAAGGAAGTCGAAGCGGTCTTTCGCGACGTGCTGATGGTGTGCCATGCGCAAGGGCTGATCGGCCAACAGATGTTCGCCATCGACGGCTGCAAGTTGCCCTCGAATGCATCCAAGGAATGGAGTGGCACGCGTGCGGACTTCGAGCGCAAGGCGGCGAAGATGGAGCGCGCCGTGGCGCATCTGGTCAAGGCGCACGCCGAGCAGGATGCGCGCGAGGCGCTCGCTCCGAACGAAGACACCCAGCGCCGTCACGAGGAACGCACGCTGGCCACGCTGCGCAGGAATGCCGGCAAGCTGCGCGCGGCGCTGGCCAACACGAGCGAGCGCATCGGCGCCAAAGGCACGCCGATCAAGCGCAACCTGACCGATGCCGATAGCGCGACCCTCAAGAGCGGTCACGGCGTGGTGCAGGGCTATATCGGGGTCGCGGCGGTCGACGGCGAGTGCCAGGTGATCGTCGAGGCGCAGGCAAACGGAACGCCGCAAGAACACGACCTGCTCAAGCCGGTGATCGATGGCGTGCGCGACCACTTCGCCGCGATCGGTGCGCCCGGCGCACTCGACACCGCAGCCTTCCTGGCGGACGCCGGGTATCACAGCGAGCGCGGACTCAAAGCCCTGGCCGCCGACGGCATCGATGGCTATATCGCCGATGGCCAGATGCGCAGACGCGATCCGCGCTACGCCGAGGCGGGCACGCACAAGCCACCGAGCACCGCGAAAACCTTCCAACCCAAAGACTTCACGTTCGACCCCGCACAGCGCACCTGCGTGTGTCCGGCCAAACACACACTCAAACTCAACAGCGCCAACGCAACCATCAATGGCCGCCAGGCGATCGTGTTCAAAGGCACGACCGCCACCTGCGCGGCCTGCCCGCTGCGCCGCCAATGCTTGCGCACGCCCGAGGTCACCGCGGTTCGGCAAGTCGCGTTCTTCCACGGCACCGTCGAAAGCAAACTGCCGAATCCGCACTGCCGCGCCATGCGTGAGAAGATCGACAGCGCCCAAGGCCGCGCGATCTATGCCCAGCCCATGGGACTGATCGAGCCGGTGTTCGGTAACACCCAGCAACGCGGCCTGCGCCGATTCACGTTGCGCGGCCAAACCAAGGTCGACACGCAATGGAAGCTGTTTTGCATTGTCCATAACGTGGCGAAGTTGCAACGCTACGGCAACCTGACGACCCGATAAGCCACCCATCGGTAGGAAATCACGGTCTGCACCGTCGTATCGCTTCCCGAGAGCGGGCTCGTCACGGCCGCGCTGGAACGCAGGGGAATCGTTCACCACGATCCAACGAAAAAGTCCGCCAAGGCGGCGGACGAATCGATCAATAAAAGGGGTTTTTCTACAGCTTCAACGCCTAAGCTAAGCGGCCGTGCGGGCCGCAACGCATGATTGAACGGGAAACTTCATCCCGCACGGTCCGCTTGAGCGCATAGTTAGACCTCGCTGTGTTGCCACGAAACTAGAGCTTGTCACCAACTGCCCCAGTGCCAACATTGAAGCTAAAGACCTGCCCGGTTGAGCGAGAGACGGCGTACCAACCCACGAGGCTACTGCCTCCGCGCTCTTGGCTGAAGTCAGGAGAAGGGAAACTGCCTCTAAGAGCGAAGACAAAGTATTGACCATGGAGCTCAGGGGAACCATCACAACGATACTGGCGCGAACCATGAGGAGCTGAGTTCCTGTGCGCTACAGCGACCTTGAGGCGGGCACACGCTGAATTGCTAGAAAGCAAGGGCGGAGCGGCCCACGACAAAGAGCCAAGCACTATTACTGTGGCGATCGAGAAGAACGAGACGGTTCGATGCATGGCCAATGGTCTAACTACTATTCGGTTTCAAATCGCCGTCTAATCCCACAGTCTAAGATGCGGTTTCCTCGGGGCCTGTAGGAAAATTCCTACACAAGTTCAAGGTTTATTGCCATTTCGCCGTATAAGTCCGCAGCCTAATCTCGCCGTCTTTCAACAGACAAGAAAATCATCATGTCATCGTTGCATATCCGGCAGGTTGCGGCAACCGAAACGCCAGGCAATATGTTGTCATCAACCTCGTCGGATTCAGGTGCAAAGACACCACGATTGCTGGACCAGGTACGTGCGCGGATACGACGGCTTGGCATGGCGGGGCGCACCGAGGAGGCCTATGTTGGCTGGATTCGGCGTTTCATTCTAGCTAACGACAAACGTCACCCGCTTACGCTGGGATCGCACGCGGTCGAAGCATTTCTTACGGGGCTGGCGGTACACGGCAATGTTGCTGCGGCCACCCAAAATCAGGCACTCGCGGCATTGTTATTCCTGTATCGCGAAGTACTGGGTAAATCCTTGCCGTGGATGGATGAGATTCGCCGCGCGAAAAAACCGCAGCGTTTGCCCACGGTCTTGTCGCGCGAGGAAACGATGCAGCTGCTTTAGGAGATGAGCGGCACGACTGGATCGCCGCCGATTGAAAACAGGGAGCCTGAAATCGCGCCTGACCCGCCCCGGGTTTTGAGGAGGCTCCAACACTTGAGAAGATGGAGCCATGAACAAGTCGAACAAGTTTTCCCCGGAAGTGCGTGAACGAGCGGTGCGGTTGGTGCAGGAACACCGTGGCGAGTATCCCTCGCTGTGGGCTGCGGTGGATTCGATAGCGCCGAAGATCGGCTGTGTGCCGCAGACCTTGTTGAGCTGGGTCCAGCGGCATGAGATCGACACCGGCGTTCGCGGCGGCGTGACCACCGCTGAAGCGCAGCGCGTCAAAGAACTCGAGCGTGAGGTCAAGGAACTGCGTCGGGCCAACGAAATCCTGAAACTGGCCAGCGCGTTTTTTGCGCAGGCGGAGCTCGACCGCCGACTCAAGTCCTGAGGGACTTCATCGACGAACATCGCAAGACCTTCGGGGTCGAGCCGATCTGCAACGTTCTGCAGATCGCCCCGTCGGGGTATCGCAGGCATGCGGCGCTTGTTCGCGAGC
>JANXUW010000348.1 GCA_025351985.1 Pseudolysobacter sp. | reverse complement strand
CTGGATGCAAAACGCGCGATCGATCAAGCGAGCCGACTCGCCGCAACGCTGTAAATCGACGCCGCGCAACCGGGCGCGGCCGCCGCTTCGATCAGCCGTCGAGCTTGTTGGTCGATACCAGACTGATCAAGGCAACGCGTGCCAGCCGCAGGTTTTCGACAATCGACGGCTGGCCCGGCGCGAGTTGTTCGGCAACACTCAGCAATTCGACCGCGCGCGCAAAATCGCCGTTGTGGTAGTTCGCCATGCCGCACAGATTCAAGGCGTTCAGATCGCCCGGCATTTCGGCCAATGCCTGCTCCAGGCAACCCAACGCGACTTTCAGGTCGCCACCTTTGAGATGTTGCTGGCCGAGATAGATCAGCGACTGCGGCAATTTTTTCCAGCGCTCGAAAACCGGCGCCCATTTGCTGCGAAGTTTGGCGTAGTAGAGATCGTGTTGTTCCGCACTCTCCACATTCGGACCTAGCCCGCAGCCGGAATCGCCGATGTACCCGTTCCAGATGCACGTCGCGGTTTTCACCCACTGAAATTCGGTGCGCGATGCACAGTTGATGAAAAAATCCTGATCCTCGTAAATCGGAAAGGTCGGATCGAAACGCGCGCCTTCATCGATCAGGCTGCGATGAAAAATCGTCGCTACCGGCTGGCTGCGATTCTGATTGTAGAGCTGCATGTGGAAACCGTCGCGTCCGCTGTAGCCGACCAGATTGCCCTGCGCATCGTGTACGCGCGCGCTTGAGTACAACAGCCGGATATCGGTGCGCCGCGGCGCGCTCAGCAGTGACTCAACGTGCTCGGGCAGCAACTCGTCGTCATCGTCGAGAAAATTCAACCACTCGCCGCTCGCCGCATCGAGACACGCGTTTGCCGCATCGGGCCGCGGCAGGCGCCGGTCCGGGTCGGGCACGACAAAACGCAACGGTCGCCCGCGATAGTTATCCGCGAGCGGCTGGTGACGCTGACCGCACGCGGCGGCAACGACGATTTCGATGTTCGGCCAAGTCTGGTTTGCGGCGGAATCCAGCGCGCGAAACAAGGTCGGCCGGTCCATGCTGCGCACGAGCAGCGAAACGAGTGGCTGGTCCATCGCATCCAGTCCTGCGATCAAGCCGACTTGACCCGATAACACGGCTGATACGCTTTCGAGCTTGGCAATTTCATGCGGTGCTGGCTGACAAAACTCGCGAGCATTGCATCGAGCGCGCGCATGATTTCCGCTTCGCCATCGATCACGAACGGGCCGTGTTGTTCGATCGCGCGAATGCCGTCTTCCTTGACGTTGCCGGCGACGATCGCCGAAAACGCGCGGCGCAAATCCGCCGCCAGCAAATGTCGCGGCTGATTGCGATTCAAGTTCAACGCCGCGACATTGGCGTGATTCGGACGGAACGGCGTCTGGAATTCGTGCTCGATCTTGAGCGCCCAGTTGAAGAAAAACGCATCCTTGTTGTTGAGGCGGAACAGCCGCACTTTTTCGAGGCCTTGCGCCATCGCGCGCGCGGTTTCGGCGGGATCGTCGACGATGATGCGATAGCGATTCGCCACGTCGTCACCGAGCGCGAGGCGCAGGAACTGATCGATCTGCTCGAAATACGCGACCGATTCCTTCGGCCCCGCAAACACCAGTGGAAACGGGATATGCACGTTGTCGGGATGCAACAAGATACCGAGCAGATAGAGAATTTCCTCGGCCGTGCCGACACCGCCGGGAAACACGATGATGCCGTGTCCAGTGCGCACGAACGCTTCGAGACGTTTCTCGATATCCGGCATGATCACGAGATTGTTGACGATCGGATTCGGCGATTCCGCGGCGATGATGCCGGGCTCGGTGATACCGATGTAGCGATTGCTCTTGCGCCGTTGTTTGGCGTGCGCGATGGTCGCGCCTTTCATCGGCCCCTTCATCGCGCCCGGGCCGCAGCCGGTGCAGATATCCAGCGCGCGCAGTCCGAGCTGGTAACCCACGGCCTTGGTATATTCGTATTCGTGCCGCGGAATGGAATGGCCGCCCCAGCACACGATCAGGTTCGGCTCGATGTTCGGTTTCAACACGCGCGCGTTGCGCAGAATCTCGAACACCGCATGCGTGATGCTCAGTGAATCTTCGAAATTGAAACGCCCCGCTTCCACCTGCGTGGCGATGTAGACGATGTCGCGCACGACCGCAAACAACAGCTCGTTGATGCCGCGAATGATGCGACCTTCGACAAACGCCTGCGCCGGCGCATGGATCAATTCGAGCTTGATGCCGCGATCCTGCTGCAGCACCTGGATTTCAAAATCGGGGTAACGTTCGAGCATGCCGCGCGCGTCGTCGCTGACGATGCCCTGGGTGAGCACGGCGAGCGCGCAACGGCGCAGCAGCGCATGCAATCCGCCCTGAGTCGCATCGCGCAGGCGCGAGACTTCATTGCGCGAAAGGATATCCATGCCGGCGACCGGCGAAATCTGGGCGTTGACGGTAGTTTTTGCCATTGGTAGTTTCTTCCTGTTCTGATGACCACAACGATGCGCCCTTGCGCAGCGTAGCCTGCTAGTAATAGCGACTGAACGTGGCATGCGCAAGTCTGCGCAGGCAGCCGATGTTGTCGCGTGCGTCTTTTCGCGCATGTCCCCACGGATGTGCGAGTCCACATTCGCGAGCGTCACCACAGCCAACCGGGATAATCCGGGCAAAGAAAAAAGTCCATCCTGTCATCATCGACACCCATCCCATTCGCCAAGGAAACTCCATGAATATTTCAACCCAGCGCGTTGCGATCGTCACGGGCGCATCGCGTGGTATCGGTGCCGCGATCGCGGCCAGGCTCGCGCGCGACAACCACGCCGTCGTCGTGAACTACGCCGGCAATGCGACGGCTGCCGAAAAGGTGGTCCACGAAATAGAAGCGGGCGGCGGGCGCGCGATTGCGGTGCAGGCCGACGTTGCCGATCCTGCCGCGGTGGCACGCCTGTTCGCAGCGACCGAAGCGGCGTTCGGCGGCATCGATGTATTGATCAACAACGCCGGCATTCTGATGCTGAGCCCATTACAAAACAGCAGCGACGATCTGTTCGATCGGCAGATCGCGGTGAATCTCAAAGGCACGTTCAACACCTTGCGCGAGGCGGCGACACGGCTGCGCGATGGCGGTCGCATCATCAATTTGTCGAGCAGTCTGGTCGGCACCAAACTCGAAACCTACGGTGTCTATGCCGCGACCAAGGCGGCGGTCGAAACGCTGACGGCGATCCTGTCGAAGGAATTGCGCGGCCGCAAAATCACCGTCAATGCCGTCGCGCCAGGGCCGACCTCGACCGAGCTTTTTCTCAACGGCAAGTCGGATGAGCTGGTCGCGCGCCTGGCCAAAATGAATCCGCTGGAGCGCCTCGGCACGCCCGAAGATATCGCGGCCGCGGTGGCCTTTCTGGTCGGTCCGGACGGTGCATGGGTGAATGGTCAGGTGCTGCGCGCCAATGGCGGCATGATTTGAATTTCGTGCGTCGTTCTTGTGTATTCGTATTGCTCGCGCGCGATCTTTCGCGACGCTGGACGCTGGCGGAAATCACGACCGAAGCGCTTCATCAACGCGTTCGATTGCCGTCACACCGCCGCGATCGAAAACCAGTTGCGGCAGCTGCGCGCAGCGACGTTGATCGCCTGGGGAACGGACGACATCTACTTCAATCTCGAATAGTCGCACTGGCTGGAAAAAACCATTCCCGGCACACGGCGACGCATCGAGTTTCAATCCGCCCGCGTGTTTTTCTCAGGGGAACGTGCGGATGAATTGAATGCGGCGATTCACGCCCACTGGCTCGACGATTCAGCAAAGATACCGGATTGACGATTGCGTAGCGGCAGCAAAAAATTTCTCCGTCGCTCCACGCGCACGTGACTTGGCGGATGGTTATTTTCCCGACGGAATGACATGCGCATAAAAGCGCACTTCGTGATTGCTCCAGGCGCTCGGATGGCCAGCGAAACCGCGCTGCAAATTTGTATCGCGATAGTTCGTGCCACCGGCCTGCGTGATCTCGGGTCCTTCGGCGCGGATTGCGGCATCGCTTTTTTCGCTCGGTCGCACGATCGCGATGTGGCCCGGTTTGTCGTCGTGATGGTTCCGGTAAGAAGCGACGACAAAATCTCCGCGATTGGCTCGCGCCTGCGCCTCGATCGCGTCGCGCACGGGCTGCCAGCCTTTTGTCGCGCCCTCGCTCGCCAGCCAATCGTACTGCGCGTTCGCCAGCAATACCTGGCCGTGTTCCGGTGGACGCAGGATATAGACGCCAAGATTCTTCGCCGCCGCCGCAACGAAAGCACTGCAATGCGTGTGTTTGCCGTTGCCGTGTTCAGGCTTGCCGTCGGGCATGCCGTTTTGCCATAACACATGCTCGCCGGCCGGCCAGCGCTGCTCGACGTTCATCGCATCGATGCTGACAAAAACGCGTTGCGCGGCCGGGGTAATTCCGCCCGCCACAGCGGCATCGGCAAGCAGCAACACGAGCCCGCCCAGAATGCTGTTGATCACTTTGCGCATTGATTGCTCCTGTTGATTCATTGGCGGCACGCAGCGGAAAAACCTGCGATGCGGACGGATCGCCCCCGCCCCTCGCTAAAGTTCAAATCCGGTGGAAAATACAACGTCAACCGCGGCATCCAGCGAGACCACGAAGATGTCCGGCTGGCCATTGCTGTCGTTCGGCACGAGATTGGTGGAGGTCGAGCGGAACGCCGCCCATTCGCCGTCCGCCGAGATCGTAACCCCATCGCAGCCGTTGTGGCCGAAGGAGCCGCTGGCGGAGATGCAGGCGCTGCCGAGTCGACCGAGCGTCATGTCCGCGATCACGGCGTCGGGACCTGTCTGGTAACTGTGTGGCACGAGCTGATTTTCTGCAGTAAACGCCAGCCGATTGCCGTCGGCGCTGAGCTGCGGCAACGCGTAGCCGTAACCGATCTTCACAGGGGTGCCGTCGCTCATCGCGCTGATGAGGGTTGCCGCACCGGATGTCATGTTCTTCAGTACCAGGGTGTTGCTCGTGTTGCCCGGAAAGTTGGTTGCAATGTCGGTGGAAAACGCCACGAGATGACCATCCGCGGACAGGCCGATATCCGACAGCGGATCGACACTTGCGTTTGCTGCAACGCCGTTGCCATTGACGCTGACCAGCGTTGCGGCCGCCGTTGCAACGTCATAGGAATACACGCTGTGCAGACCAGCGCCGCCGCCTGCGACGAAGGGATACGTCGATTGCAACACGACCTTGCTGCCATCGGCAGACAAGAGCAGCTCGGACGAAGTAGCGGCCAGGCAACCGTTGTCGATGGTAGGACATATTCCCTGCAGGGTGCTCACGCCAGCCGAGAATTTCACGACGTAAATATTCTGCTGCACGGTCGGCGCACTGCTGAACTCGAACAAAAATTCGGATGCGTCCGCACTCATGTAGCGAAGTGCAGCGGTGACGTCCACGCTGACGCCACCGTTATTTTGCGGCGTAGGCCGCCAGGCCTCGAACGGCGACAATGTGGTGTGCGTGACACGGTCGCGAACGAAGACGAGATAGTTGCGATTGGGTGTGGCGCTGTTCTGCGGCAGATTGCCTGCCACCGAGATAAAGGCGACATAACGACCATCGGCCGAAATGTTCGGGACGAAACTGGCCGCATCGGCCGCCGCCGTGCCGTCATTCGTGACGCTGATGAGCTCGATCGTATGCGGCACCACGCAGCGGTTGACCGCGTACACCTGCGCGGGCGAATTTGTAGTAAGGCCGTAACTGGCCGGCGCGAGCGTGGTTGATTTCGAGATGAACGCAACGACACAACCATCTGCCGACAGCACCGGCGAATAGCTGATGCCATTCGCTTGCGCACCGGTCGTCGGATTGACATTGATGCGCTCGGTAATCAGCGGTCCGGCGTGCGCCGCAAGCGGAACGGCAAGCCCTAGCGCCAATGCGAAACATGATGTGATTCTGTGCATCGCACTTTCTCCATAAATATACAAGTACACAAATTATCAAACTGCATATGCGACCGAGCGCTATTCAAAACCGTCGGCAAAAATCTGATCCATGCGGAACAGCGCAACCTTGTTTTCCATCGGCAAGCCGACTAGCAGCTGCTGGTGCGTCGGGTCGTAGTCGAAAGGCATCTGCGTACCCTCATTCGCAAGCGCGCCGCGAACACTGTTGTAGGCCGCAACATTGCCGGCGAGGCGACAACGGCCACTCGCCAATGTGATCGCGCCTGCCGCCGTTGCGGCGCCGTTGCTCCAGTCGGCATTGAGCACGACGAAGTTGTCATCGCTGAGTCCGCGGATGCCGTTGATGATGATATTGCCGAATTGAACGCCGCTGCCGATCTGGTCGTTACTATTCAAGCCGACCAACGAATTGGCCGATGAAACCTTCCCTGTGCTGCCCGCATTGCCATTGCCCACAGTCACTGCGCCGGCCTTGCTGGCACCGGTTGTCGTGTTGTTCCATGACGCACTCGCGGTGAGGTAGTTGCCGTTCTGCAAGACGCGTATCCGGGTGCCGATAAAATCGCTGCTGCTGCTCCCGACCAGCGAGTTGCTGGCAGACACCGGGCCGACTCGCCCGACCGTGCCGCTTGCCCACGTCACTGCGCCCGCATTCGTCGCCGCGCCATTCGCCCAGTTCGGACTGGCCACGACATAATTTCCGTTCGCCAGCGGCGTTACGAATCCTCCTCCCACCGCATCGTTGGTCTGACTGCCCACGAGTGAATTTGTCGACGATACCGGGCCACTGATTCCTGTTGCTCCATTCGCCCACGTAACGGCACCGGCCTCCGCCACACCGGCGTTGCTCCACGCGTAACTGGCGACGACATAATTGCCGTTGGTCAACGCATACGCCCCGCCGTATCCGACGCGGTCGCCCGACGTCGTGCCGACCAGAGAATTTGCGGCCGTCACCGCGCCGCGGATACCAACGCTGCCATCCGCCCACGTCACTGCACCTGCGAAACTCAGCCCGCCGTTGTTCCAGTCGGGGCTGGGCACAACATAGTTTCCATTGGTCAATGCGTAAACGCCGAGCGATCCGATTTCGTCGTATGCCGTTGTCCCGACCAGCGAATTGGCGGGTGACACCGCACCGGCGATACCGGTTGAACCGTTAGCCCAGGTGATGGCGCCGACGACAGCGGCCGCACTATTGCTCCAGCCCGAACTGCCCACCACGTAATTGCCGTTACTCAGCGCAGAGATACCTCCGGCGCCGACCAAATCGTTGCTGACCGAACCGACCAGTGAATTCGCCACCGAGACCACGCCGGTTGCGCCGACGCTACCGGCGCCCCACGTTGCCGCGCCCGCGTTGGTGGCTGCGCCGTTACTCCAGAACGGGCTTTGGACGACGTAGTTGCCGTTGCTCAGCGCGGTGGCACCGTAGAACCCGACCTGATCGTTCGCGGTCGATCCAACCAGCGAATTCGCTGGCGATACAACGCCAGATGAGGCGCCATTGCCGTTGGCCCAAGTCGCAGCGCCTACGCTGGTGATCGAGCCGCTGTTCCAATTCGGGCTGGCAATGACATAATTGCCATTGCTGAGCGAAGTGATGCCGGCCGATCCTACCTGATCGCCCGCCGTGAGCCCGATCAGCGAATTGTCGGACGACACCACGCCACTCAAGCCGATACTGCCATTCACCCAGGTCACAGCACCGGCATTCGCTGCCGTGCCATTCGTCCAGTGCGGACTCACCACGACGAAGTTGCCATCCGCCAGCACCAGCACTCCACCGCTACCGACATGATCGTTCGGGCTGCTGCCGGTGAAGCTGCTGATCCGCACTCCGCTCGGTGTGTAGAGGAATACCGTGCCGATGTTGGCGGTCGGCCCGTTCGGATCGGTTACCACCACGTTGCCGTTCGGCAAGGCCGTGACCGACGTGCCGAACGCGATACTGCCCGCCGCCGTGATGTCGATTTCGGCGGCCGCAACTTGCGCGCTGGCGAATGCCAGCATCGATGCGATGATGCCCGTCAACAATTTGAATATGCTGCTTCGCACCGATTCGAACTGCGCCATTCTGAACATCCTGATTGCGTGCGATACCACCGCTTTACCGCACGGATTTTTCGACACAGAACCGCACACGCCCTACCTGAAATCCTGCGACGCATAACCAAAACCGTTGAAGAAAATTCCATCACCCTGCAGCCGCATGACGGCGAAATCGGCGCGCGGGCCGAACAGCACGTAACCTGCAAGCAATACCTTGAAGCCCTGCGTATACGCCATGGCGTAGGCGCCCTGATTGGTTTGTCCGGGATAGCCATAAGCGCATTCGCCGGCAGGACCGCAATACGGGATTTTTGTCCCCTGATTGATCTGCGTTGCCGCGAAGTAGGTGCCGTGTCCAAGCTCGCAGACAAAATTGCCTGAGCACGTATCCTGTCCCGCCAGAATCGCGTTGGACAAATAGCTGCCATGCGTGGGATTGAGCAGAATGCCCCAGGCCTGGCTCAGGTTGCCGCGGCTGGACACGATCGTCGCGCCGCCCCCGCTCCATGCCGTGTTGAAATGACCGTCCGCGGCATTCAACGCACCCGTCAGCGGTTGTGAATCGCCGCCGCCGAAGTAGTTGCCGGCATACACAATGAGCCGCCCGCCCGGATCGACATCCAGACTGGTGATTTGGGAATTGCGGTAATCATGCAAGTTGTCGATGTAGCCGACTTGGCTGAAACCGTTGTCGCTGTTGCCGAAGCTCGTTATCAGATTCAAGTTCGGATCGACCGCAGCGATATAGGGCTGCGGCAGGCGGCCGGTATTCGGTCGCGGCACGCAGTTTCCCGCCGCGTAGTAGGTCATGGTTCCGGCGTCGGGTTCGACCGTGATGTGAATCGCGGAAAAGGTCTGATCGTGGTAACCCTCGCCGCAATTGATCGCCGTCCAGAAGTAGGAATTCGAGCCGTTGGTCAAGACCGGAATACCGGACGGGTCGAGCTGAAAAATCCAGCTGGACGCGACCACGACCGTCGGACTGAAATCGATCGAACCCGCGACGACGATACGGCCTTCCAGCCCCGCGTAAGGCGTGCCTTGAACTCCCTTGATGATGGCGACCCCACTGGCACTGTCGAATTGGTTGCCGATATTGCGATCAACCACCGTCGCTCCGGCGAAACCAAAACCCGTATCGGTGGAACCATCCGCATTCAGGCGCCAGACTGCAGCCATTTGCTTGCCGGAATTCGGAAAATAAATATCGCCGGCGATGACGATCTTGCCATCGGGCTGCAGCGCTGCAGAGGTGGCCTTGATCTGGGTCGAGGCACTGCCGCCATGAATCTTGGTCTGCCCCGGTGTGGTCACATCGCCGAATTGCGTATCGAACGTGCCGGCGGCGGTGAGCTTGGCGATGCAGATCGCATTGTAGCTGCCGTAACTTGCACCGGCATCGGTGCCGTTGCCGACCACGATCACGCTGCCATCGCTCGGTGCCAGCACGGTAAGCGCGACATCGTAAGGCGTGGTACTGGCATCGGCATCCCAGCCGAGATAAACCAGACCGCCAGCGCCGAAGGTCGGATCAAGCTGGCCTTCGGTGGCCGATCCATCTGCGGCAACAAAAAGCGCCAGCAGTACGCATGCTGCGTATTTTCGAATGCCCATCACAATCTCCCTGGCGGACGCGGCACGCCGCCACCGGTAACGTAGCGGCATTCAGCAACGCCCGGTATCGCATGATCATGCGATGCGCAGCACCACCGCGTCGGGTTCAGACCAAGCCGTGACGCAGCGCGTAACTCACGGCTTCAGCGACGTTGTGAACCTGCAGCGCGGTGTAGATCTGGCGGATGTGACTACGCACGGTATCGATGGAAATTTCCAGATGCTCGCCGATTTCGCGATAGGACAATCCGCGCACCAGTTCGCGCAATACATCGATCTGGCGCGGGGTGAGTCCGAGATCGCGCGGCAGATTGCGCGCGGCAAAACGTTCGCTATGACTTTCGCGTACCAGTCGCATCATCGTACCGGCCAGCGCCGTGCTGAGCGGCGCACCGTGACGCAATACCAGCATGAGTTGCGCGACCATTTCGTGGCTCGGCGAGCTCTTCAGCAGATAACCGTCGGCGCCCGCGCAGATCGCGGCGAGCACGCTGGCGGGTTCGTCGAAAACGGTCAGCACGATCACGCGCAACGCAGGGAACAGTATTTTCAATTCGCGCGTGAGTTCCACGCCATCGATGCCGGGCAAGCCCATGTCGGTCAGCACGACATCCCATGGTGCGGGCATGTCGAGCGAGCGCGCCTTGCGGGCCACGTCGAGCAAGGCCGTGGCGGAGCTGTACGATGCGCCGACCTCGAATTCGGGCAGGTTGCGCAGCAACAACGACAGGCTGCTGCGATAGCGCGGATCGTCTTCGACATTCACCAGGCGCAGGCGTGCAGGTTCGCTCATCGGTCGACTCTGACAATAGCCTGCGGCGCTGGCAAGCGCACGATCATGCGATGCGCGCAACCGCAGGGCAATCGAGCGCGATGCGCGTGCCGTGTCCGGCGACACTGTCGATGACGAGCCGCGCGTTGATCGCTGCGGCGCGCCGTTGCATGCTTTCCAAACCGACGCCGGCAGACTCGGCACGCAGATCGAAACCACGACCGTCGTCTGCGATATTCAAGCTGAAACCACCATCGATATGAGCAGACAATACAACCACGACCTGGCTTGCATCGGCATGCCGCGAGATGTTGTGCAATGCTTCCAGCGCCAGCAAAAGTACATGCCGGCGCAGCTCGGGGGGCAACGGCGCATCGGACGGATGCTGCGGCAACTGCACCGACAATCGCGGTCGTTCGCCGGGAAACAAGCGGCGCGCGTGATCCGCAATCTGCGCACCGAGTTCCGCCAATCCGGCGCGACCGCTGCGCAATGACCACACCAGCGAACGCAAGCCGCTGCCGAGCAATCCGGAAACATTCGCAATCTCATCCAGCAATCGGCGCTGCTCGCCGACCGCCAAACCATCGCGCACCGCTACGCCGGCAAGCATGCCGATGCTGCCGAGTCCGGCGCCGAGCTCATCGTGCAGATCCATCGCGATTCGCGTGCGCTCGCGTTCGACCCGCAACAATGCCGCGATCCGCAAACGATACAACCAGCTGGCCAAGGCCAGCGCGACAATCAGGAAGACGATGCGCGCCCACCAGGTTCGATACCATGGCGGCAGCACACGAAATTCCATGGCAGCAGGAGTGTCGGACCAGTGCTCGCCATCCAGGCTGGCACTCATCTCGGCACGATAGTCGCCGGGTTCCAAGGCCGCGAACTGCAACACCGCCGAACGCGTCATACCCGACCAGTCGCCCTGCCCGCTCAGACGCGATCGAAAACGCAATAAATTGCGATCGCGAAAACTCAATGCCGCAAACTCCAGTTCGAGCCTGCGCGCATCGGCAGCGAGTTCGATTTTCTGGTCCGGCGCGAGTTCCTGACTATCGATAGCGGCGCGTATCGGCACGATCGTGGGCGCGTTTTTCGGTCCATCGCGGGCGCCGCTCGGAATGCGCCAGATGCCGCGATTGCCGGCAATCCACAGGTCACCGCTGGGGCTCTGCGTCGCCGCGATCGCACTGCTGCTGGGCAAGCCTTGCCAACGGCCTGGCGCTTCCCGAATCTGCCAGTCTGCGGCGCAATCGATACATGGATGAATACGCTGCAGCACACCGGCACCGGCCGCCCAGAGGTCGCCGTTTCCGGCCGGGTTCAACGACGAAGTCATGCCGCCGTCGAGCAGATGGTTGCCGTACAGACGCCGTGCGCGCGTACCATCGAATTCGAAAATTCCGTCATTGGCGACAAGCCAAGTACGTTCGGGCGAAATCTGTACCAGATCATTGGCTCGGGCAACCGTCGGCAGCGTCGCGCAATCGTGCAACGTGCCCACGCCGGTCAGCTGCGGACTGAAACGACAGATGCGATCGGCAATCGCAACATGCATCGTGGCATCGCTATCGAACCAGATCTGATCCACACCGGTGGTCAGATCCGTCAGCAGTTTTGCAGGTGCTGCGGATGAGGCCAGATGCATCAAACCTGCTGTTGTCGCGAACCACGGCCGCCCCGACATATCTGTCGC
>JANXUW010000342.1 GCA_025351985.1 Pseudolysobacter sp. | reverse complement strand
AAGTTTCGGGTCGTCCAGCGCGAAACGGATCGTCGCCTGCACCAGACCGATTTTGCTACCGCAGTCGTAGCGCGTACCGGCAAAACGATACGCCAGCACCTTCTGTTCGTGCAGCAGCGCCTCGATGCCGTCGGTGAGCTGGATCTCGCCGCCCGCGCCGGGTTTGGTTTTTTCGAGCAGCGAAAAAATACGCCCGGGCAAGACATAACGGCCGACCACGGCCAGGTTCGACGGCGCGACCTCGGGCTTGGGTTTTTCAACCATGAATTTGATCTGCGCGCTACGCTCGGTCAGCGGTATGGCATCGACGATGCCGTATTTGTGGGTCTCATCGTGCGGCACTTCTTCCACCGCGATCACGCCGGCATTTTCGGCAAACGCGAGATCGGCCATCTGCTTCAGGCAACCGTCGCCGCCCGCATTCGAGATCAAATCATCGGCCAGAATGACGCCGAACATTTCATCACCGACTACAGGTTTCGCACACAGCACGGCGTGGCCAAGACCGAGCGCTTCAGGCTGCGTGACGAACACGCAGCGCACATGTTTCGGCAGCACATTCTGCACGATATCGAGCAGCTCTTTTTTGCCGGCCTGTTCGAGTTTGACTTCGAGTTCGTAGGCCTTGTCGAAATAATCCGCGATCGCATGCTTGTAGCGATTGGTGACGAAAATCAGCGTATCCGCACCGGCCTGCACCGCCTCGTCCACGGCGTACTGGATCAGTGGGCGGTCGAGCACCGGCAGCATCTCCTTGGCAACAGTCTTGGTCGCGGGCAGGAAACGCGTGCCGAGACCGGCAACGGGAAAAACGACCTTGCGCAATGGTTGGCTCATGAATACTCCTGCGGGCTGATTTTGTTTATTGGTGTTTGAGCGTTCGTACGATCGGCACGATATCGGCGTCGAGCACGGGCTGAGTACGCCAGTCGAATTCTGGCAGCAATCGCGTCAGACACGCATGCAGCGCAGTTTCGTCGTAGTCGCGCACATCCTGCGCCGCCTGCTTGAGCTGCATATCGAGCAGCTCCCACGACATGCTGCGCGGCTGCGCGAGAAAGATTTTCGCGTGCGTGGTGTCCTGGTAATTTTCGTGCGGATGAAACAATTCCTCGAACAGTTTTTCACCGGGACGCAAGCCGGTGTAGAGGATCGCGATATCGCGCCCGGGAATCTTGTTGGTGAGGCGGATCATCTGCTCGGCGAGGTAACTGATCTTGATCGGCTCGCCCATATCGAGCGCGAAAATTTCGCCGCCGCGACCGAGCACGGCCGCCTGCAAAATCAGCTGGCAGGCTTCGGGAATGGTCATGAAATAGCGCGTGATTTCGGGATGCGTGACCGTGACCGGACCGCCGCTGCGAATCTGCTCGCGAAACAGCGGCACGACGCTGCCGGCGGAATCGAGCACGTTGCCGAAACGCACGGTGATGAAACGCGTTTTCGAACGACTCGCAAAGTTCTGGCAGAAAATTTCCGCGACGCGTTTGCACGCTCCCATCACGCTGGTCGGATTGACCGCCTTGTCGCTGGAGATCAGCACAAAACTTTCGGCGCCGTGGCGATCCGCCGCCTGCGCCATCATCTGCGTGCCGATCACGTTGTTGCGAAACGCCTCCCGCACCTGTTCCTGCAGCAACGGCACATGCTTGTACGCCGCGGCATGAAACACGATCTGCGCATGCGCCTGGGTGAACGCACGCTCGCAAGTGGCGGGATCGCCGCAATCGCCGAGCAGCGCGTTGAAGATCAGTTCGGGATACTCGCGGCTCAGTTCCTGCTCGATGCGATACAGGTTGTATTCGGACAGTTCGAGCACGGTCAGCGATTGCGCCCCGAGGCGCGCGACCTGACGACACAGCTCCGCACCGATCGAACCGCCGC
This sequence comes from Pseudolysobacter sp., assembly GCA_025351985.1. Taxonomy (GTDB): domain Bacteria; phylum Pseudomonadota; class Gammaproteobacteria; order Xanthomonadales; family Rhodanobacteraceae; genus Pseudolysobacter. The sequence goes on along the minus strand of JANXUW010000342.1, from coordinate 164 downwards.
CGCCGGTAACGAGCACGCGTTTGCCGGAAAGGCCGGTGCGTATCGCGGTCCAGTCGAGCGTGACTGGATCGCGGCCGAGCAGATCCTCGATCGCGACTTCCTTGAGTTCGTTGAAACTCGACCGCCCGGCCACGACGTCGTGCAGGCGCGGTACGGTGCGGAAC
>JANXUW010000329.1 GCA_025351985.1 Pseudolysobacter sp. | reverse complement strand
AGGGCGAAGGGCGAAGAATGTCAAAATAATAGGCAACACAAGTTGGTGTCCTCGCGATCTGAAGCTACCGGATCTATCGACAGATGCCTGCTTGACCGTTGCAACCTGTCGCACATCGCGAGCGGGTTTCGGTTTGTGCTGGGCATCGGATGATGTTGCCGTGGGCGCGGAAAACGCTGTGCTGACTGAGTTTGCACCGCGCACAGCCGACGACGGCGCGGTCACCGGCGGCAGCGGTAAAAAGACGATCGATGCCGTCAGCGCGCCACCGAACAACGCACTGCGCCAGAGCAGTTCGCGCCAGGCCAGCCGCAATTTCAAGGCCGTGTCGAGGATCCAGGCGAAGACCAGCAGCAGCGTGCCGTGCATGGCGACGGTGAGCAGCCACGCCACAAAATTGGTCACATCAATCATGGGATTTCCCCTTGCCGAGTTTGCGCCGCAACCGATCCAGATCACCCGGCGCCGTGTCGTCCTCTTGCACCAGATGTGCCATCAGCGCTTTATGGTCGCCGGCGAACAAACTCGCGATCAGATCGCTGACCATCGATCGCCTTACTTCGGACTCGCTGATCAGCGCGCGATAAATCAGTTGGCGGCCATCGCGACGCAACGCGACCGCGCCGCGTTTTTCGAGTCGCGTCAACAAGGTCGCCACCGTGGTGTGCTTGATGCCACGCTCGCCCGCCAGCACATCGGCCACGTCGGCGGTGCTGACTTCGCCGCGCTGCCACAACACGCGCATCACCGCGGCTTGCAGTTCGCTCAGCGCAATATCGCGTTTTTTGGTCGCCATCGGAATTCTTCTACAGCTGTCGTACTACAGTTGTAGAACATGCTTCGGAAAAACGCAAGCAGGCCGAAAGTCATACCGCGCGAATCCTCGAAAATCGCATTGCGGAAACTAACCCGTTTTTCGAGGGATATTATATTATCTCAACGCGCCGGACAGGCGCCGTGGCAACGACTGCACGCACTCCAGCCCGTCAACGGCGCTCTTGTCACAGGGGAATCAGAATGGATCGCAACTACTTCGTGGCTGCCGCGTCGGCGCTTCTCTGCACGTTGCTGAGCGCGACGACGCCACAAGCGCTCGTTGCGGCCGCACCCGCCATTGCCGGTTCGCCAACACTCGGCTCGAACATCGCGATCGTGCCTGCCGTGCGCCAAATCACGCAGCAGATCGACAATAGCCAACGGCGCACGCTGACCGACAACACCGACATGGCCGTTGTTTCCGGCGCCGACCTCGGCCCGGTCGAGGACGATTTCCAGATGGGCGGCCTGCTGCTCACGCTGCGTCGCAGTCCCGAACGCGAACGCGCCTTCGCAAGCGTGGTCGATCAACTGCACGATCCGAACTCGCCGAACTTTCATCGCTGGTTGCGCGCTGATGAAATCGGTGAGTTGTACGGACCTGCGCCGGACGACATCACCACGGTGGAAACATGGCTCATTGATCAGGGTTTCTCGGTTCACGGCATCACGATGAGCGGCCTGGTCATCGAATTTTCTGGCAGCGCCGGTCAGGTTTCCCAAGCATTCGGAACACAACTGCATCGCTACAACGTCGGCGGCAAAGTCTATATCGCGAACGATTCTGATCCGAGCCTGCCCGAGGCGTTGCTGCCCGCCGTTGTCGGCGTGGTGAAGTTTGGCGATCATCCTCGCCGACTGCCGCTGCGAAAGGCGGCGGGCGCGCCTGCAATTCCATCAAGCGATGCAGCATCCGTGAGCAGCATCCATGCCCCGCTTGTGCCGGAATTCGCTTACATCGTCGGCGGCTCTACGTTTCAAAATGTCGTTCCCGGCGATTTCAACACGATCTACAACGTCGGGCCGGTGTGGTCGCGCAATATTCGCGGGGCGGGACAGACGATCGCGGTTGTCGAAAGCAGTCTCGTCAAGAACGTCAGCGATATCACGACATTTCGCAATACGTTTGGTCTCGGGGTTGCTGCCGGATTCACCGGCACGGTCACGCAGACGGCGCCGACCGGCTCGCTGTTGTGTTCTCCTGCGGGCGTCACCAACCTGGAATATCAAGCCGCGGGCGATGCCGAATGGGCCGGTGCCGCCGCGCCGGATGCGACGATCATTCTGGCATCTTGCGTAGATCCTTTCAGTAGCGGCAACAGTGCGCTGATAGCCGCGCAGAACCTCATCGACAGCGCCAGCCCGCCGAACATCCTGACCTACGCCGAAGAGCAATGCGAAGCATCCGCCGGTGCCACCGCAAATCAAAACTACGTCAATTTGTGGCAGCAAGCCGCTGCCGAAGGCATCACGGTGTTCGTCGCAGCCGGCACCGGCGGCGCCGCAAGCTGCGATTTTCAGGCAGCGAACGGTGCGAGCAATGGCCTCACGGTCAACGGCGTGGCATCAACGCCCTATAACGTCGCCGTCGGCGCCACCGAATTTACCGATGTGTTCAATGCGAGCTACGGTGGCCCAGCATCTTCCACCTATTGGTTCAACACGAATGATGCCAACCTCGCTTCTGCGATCCGCTACATTCCTGAAGCACCGTGGAATTTTTCATGCGCGGGCGAGATCAACTACAAAGAAGCACATTTTCTTCAACCGTATTATTCGTCCGGATCAAACGCCGGTTTCTGCAATGCCCCGCCGCTCAAACGTTCCTTGGCGTGGCGGCGAGCGCGGGTGGGGCAAGTGCTTACAGCAGTGCTCCGTCCTGGCAAAGCGGTGTCGTTGGCTTGCCGTCGACCACGCAACGCGTCCTGCCCGATGTCTCGTTGTTCGCGGCAAATATCGATCACTTACTCACGATCTGCATGAGCGACACCGCCCAGCAGGGCGCGCCTTGCGATTACACCAATAACGCCGACATCTTTTTAAATTACGCCGCCGGCACATCATTCTCCGCAGCGTCCCTGGCGGGTATCCAGGCGCTCGTGAACCAATCCTCGGGACAATCCTGGGGCAATATGAACACGAAATTTTATGCCCTCGCCGCGAGCGAATACGGTGATGCCGCAGAGCTTGCCGCGTGCAACTCGACCAGCGGTACCGACCCTGGCAATCACTGCGTGTTCCACGACATCGTCCAAGGCGACATATCCGTCGTTTGCGCTGTGGGTAGCCCGAACTGTTTCGGCGGATCGGCAAAACCCTATGGCGCCTTGTCAACCAGCATGGCGAGCTTCAGCCCCGCTTTCAGCGCCGGCACCGGATGGGATTACGCGACGGGCCTGGGCAGCGTCAACGTCGATAACCTCGTCGCCGCAGCAACGCCGGCGCGGACATACCGCATCGGATTCACGGTTCAGCCGAATGCGGGTTACAACGCTGGCGCGACGATTAGCGTAAAAGTGGGCGTCGAGAATTTCGTCGGCCAGGTCATGACGACAGACACCTCAGCCATCACGATCGCGCTCGATGGCGGTACGCCCGGAGCCACGCTCGGTGGCACGCTCACGCGCAACGCGGTCAACGGCGTTGCCACGTTCAACGACCTGACTATCTCGCAACTCGGCACGGACTATACGTTGAAGGCAACGGATGGCACTTTGTACCGCGCGATCAGCCACTCTTTCACTGTCGCTGGACCGCCTGCCGCGATCAGCTTTGCCACTGCGCCGAGCAACGCCACCGCCGGTACAACAATCACGCCCGCCATCGTCGTGCACGTTCAGGACACGAACGGTTTTCCGATTGCTGGCGATGCGATCACCCTCGCCATTGCCAACAGTGCCGGCGGCGCCACGTTGTCGGGCACCGCGGTCGTGCAAACCGATGTGAGCGGCAATGCCAGCTTCGCCGATATCTCGCTCGACAAGGTCGGGATCGGCTACACCCTCCAGGCGAAGGACAGCAGCGCCACACCGCTCACCGTGGCGAGTTCGCCTTTCGATATCACCGTCGGCGCGGCCGGTATGATGGTATTCACCGTCTATCCGGCGAATGTGCTTCGCGGCAATTCACTCGGCAGCGTCACCGTCAAGGAGACGGATCTCGATGGCAACCTCGTCAACGACAACGGCACCGTCATTTTCAGAGTGCCGGCCTGCGGCAGTTATGTCAGCGTAGGCAGCGCGACAATGACCGGCGGTATCGCCACGCTGGCAGCATCGAATGCGCGTTTCTATTCGGTGGCGAGCAATGTACAACTCACCGCATCAAAACCCTCGCTACAGGCCGCGGCTGCGTTCAGCGTCATCGCCAACAGCGACTACGTGTTCGGCGATGCTTTTGAAAGTTGTCGTTTCTAGGCGCGAGTTCAAGTACGAAGTGCAACGGGGTTAAGTATACAATTCCACAATGCTTCCCGTTATGCCGCTATGCCGCCATGGCGTGAAGCTCCTGCTTTTTCGTCTTCTCTGCGCCATCGCGCTTGAGGTGAGAGAGTGATTCTTCGAATGCCTCGCGCGGCGTGCGGAAA
>JANXUW010000291.1 GCA_025351985.1 Pseudolysobacter sp. | reverse complement strand
CTTTGACACCGTAGAGCTATTGTGAAGCCAATTCATGATCTTGCCGCGACCGTTGACGATGGCGCTGTCGAGCACGTAACGCTGGCCGATCAGTTGTTCACCGCGTCGATTCAGCAACGGCTGGTCGCTGTGCCGATCCATGCGCGGACGCACGTAGCCCCAATATCCGTAGCAACTCGCGAGTGCCAGCACGACGAATAACAGCGCCTGTCCAAGCAGGCTGAGCGAGGGCAGCAGCAATACGATCAGGCCAACCAGCCCCGCGGCGAGGCTGATCCAGATCATGAAAAATCCGGGCGCGAGCAACTCCGCGATCAACAATACCAGCGCGATGATCCACCACGGATAGTGGCTTACGAGATCGATCAACATGATGTCTCCTCGAATAGCATCCGCGCGCTCAGCCGGCTTGCGGCGGCGTATTGCCGGGACGACGAACCTGTGCCGTTTCGAGCTTCACTTCCTGCTGCCGCTCGATACTGCTCTTGGCGAGCTCGGCGATGCCGGCGAGCGAACCGAGAATGCCGGTGGCTTCCATCGGCAGCAGCATGATTTTCTGATTCGGCGCGCCGACCATCGCTTTCAACGCGTCGACATATTTGGTCGCGACAAAATAATTGATCGCGTTGATGTCGCCTTTGCGGATCGCCTCGGAAACCATCGTCGTGGCCTTCGCCTCGGCTTCGGCCAGACGCTCGCGCGCTTCGGCATCGCGAAACGAGGCTTCGCGTTTGCCTTCGGCCGAAAGAATCTGCGCCTGTTTGTCGCCTTCGGCCTTGAGCACGGCGGCTTGGCGAAAACCTTCGGCTTCGAGAATATTCGCGCGCTTGACGCGCTCGGCTTTCATCTGTTGCGCCATCGCATCGACCAGATCGCGCGGTGGCGTGATGTCCTTGATCTCGATGCGATTGCACTTGAGGCCCCACGGATGCGTCGCCTCATCCACCACACGCAACAGCTGCGCATTGATCACATCGCGTTTGGACAGCGATTCATCGAGATCCATCGAGCCGAGCACGGTGCGGATGTTGGTCATTACCAGCGCGAGAATCGCCTGTTCGAGATTGGAGACTTCGTAGGCGGCTTTCGCCGCATCGAGCACCTGATAGAAAACAACGCCATCGACCTTGACCACGGCGTTATCGCGCGTGATCACATCTTGGCTCGGCACCGGCAGCACCTGCTCCATCATGTTGATCTTGCGGCCTATGCTTTGCATCACCGGCACCAGCAGCGCGAGGCCTGGCGACAGCGTATGCGTGTAGCGACCGAATTGTTCGACGGTCCACTCATAACCTTGCGGCACGATGCGCACGGCCTTGAACAATACGACGATGACGGCAACGATCAACAGCAGCGGAATAATCTGGGCCATGGTAAATCTCCGTGATCGATAGAATGTGAGCTGACTAGTCGCATCGAGTATACGTCGGATTTTTTTCACACATCGTTTTTGTTCGGCAGCGTGATACTCACCGTCAGACCGCCGCCATCGCGATTGCTCAAGGCGATGCGTCCGCCGTGCGCTTCGGCGATTTCGCGCGCGAGCGCCAAACCGAGGCCCGTACCGCTGCGTTTGGTCGAATAAAACGGCACCAGCGCATTCGCCAATACTTGCTCATTCATGCCGCTGCCGCGGTCGCGCATTTCGATGCGTACTTCGTTACCGCGATCCAGCACTTCGAGTTGCACGTCGTCAGCGGGCGAGCCGGACTCGTGCGCATTTTTCAGTACATTGATGAGCACTTGTTCGATCTGCGCGCGATCGAACCAGCCATCGAATTGCGGCAGCTTGCCGACATGCTGAAAACGATGTTGGCGCGCGAGTCCGTCGATGAAAGGCGACCAGGCAATCGCGGTCAGGCGCGGCTGCGGCAGCTTTGCAAACTCGGCATAACCGCGGATAAAACTATCGAGATGGCGCGTGCGTTCCTCGATCGTATCGAACACCAGCGTCAGGCGTGTCAGGTCGCCCTTGCGCGCGAGTTCGCGCCCCGAATGGGCGAGCGAGGAAATCGGCGCGAGCGAATTATTGAGCTCGTGGCTGATCACGCGGATGACTTTTTTCCAAGTCTGTACTTCCTGCCGCGACAGCTCGCGCGTGAGACGCTTGAGCAGGTACAAGGTGTGCTGCTGGCCTTGCAGAAGAAACGCGCGTTGCGACAAATGGAAAGTTTCTTCCTCGCCGTTCAAGGTCACGGTGAACAGGTCATCCTGCCCGCTCGCGAGGCGCTCGCCGAGAATCGCCGGCGTCTCCGCGATCACCTGCGCGAAACTCAGACCGTTCAGCGCACGACCGCTATTCAACAATTGTCGCGCGGCGATGTTGGCATAGACGATATGATCGGCATTGTCGGTCAGCAACATCGCCGTCGGCGAATTCTGCACGACGGTATCGAGCAGCAATTCGCGCTGGAAAAGATTCTGTCGCTGATCGCGCAATACCCGCCCGAGTTCGTTGTGTGCCTGCACCAGCTCGCCGAGTTCGTCGCGCCGTTCGGTGCCGATCGAGAAGCTGAAATCGCCATCGCGAAACGCCACAACACTGCCGCCCAGCGCGCGCAGCAAACGCGCCACCGGCAATGCCACCAGACCGCTGAGCCATAACAGAAACGGCAGCATCACGATCAGCGCGAGCGGCACCGACAACAGCGCCATGTCGAGCCAGCGCGCAAGCGCCGTCGCGATCAACGCCCCGAAAAGGGCGCAGCCGACGAACAACAAAATGAGTTTGCCTTGCAGCGAAAACAGGCGCATGCGGCTAGGCTACCTGAGCGAGCGCGGTTTGTGGAATGGAGCGCTGGAATGCGACGCGGCGAATCACGCGATATCGGCGGAAATTCCGAGTTTTTCCAGGCGCCGATACAAGGCTTGTCGACTCAGGCCGAGTTCGGCGGCGGCCTGGCTGATCACGCCGCGCGCGCGTTTCAACGCCTGCTCGATCGCATCGCGATCCGGCTCGCTGTCGGCGATC
>JANXUW010000281.1 GCA_025351985.1 Pseudolysobacter sp. | reverse complement strand
TGCGGCCCAGCCGGTGATTTCCCGATAGCGGTCTTGCGCATAGGCATGGCGCAGCCCATGCGTCTTGCTCAAGCCGAGTGCCGACACCTCGCGCTGCCACGCGGATAACTGCGTGACGTACATGCGCTCCTGCGGAATCAGTGAGGCACCCGCAGCGACGCGCTTGGCCGCATCGAGTGCGGCGCGCTGCTCGGGGGTACGAATCGGCACCTCGCGCGGCTTGCCGCCTTTGCACCAGGAGCCCTTCAACCGCAGTCGATCGCCCAGATCCGCCCAGCCCGGCTGAATCTTGATGCTCTCCGCCCGGCGCAGCCCGAACGCTGCCTGCAAGCGCAGCGAGGCACGCACGAACTCCGACTTCGCCTGAGCATGGCCACGACGATCACCGCCGAGAAACGCGCCGACTGGAAAAAGGTCGGGGCGAAGCGGCTTGCGGAGAAAGAACCGAAGCCGATCTAGCGGCCCCGCTCCTCGGCATGGCGCCGCTCAAGGGCACCGTCAGCAAATACGTGATGCGCGTGCAGCTCGCCGGCTTGGACTGGGCGCAGCTGTCAGCCTGGAGCGAGGCCGAGATCGACGCGCGTTTGCGCGTTGCGCCGCCGACGGTGCGCGGCGTGCGTGCGCCGATTGATCTGCCGTGGGTGCATCGCGAGCTGCGCCGCAAAAGCGTGACCTTGCAATTGCTCTGGGAGGAGTACCGCGATCCGGATCGCTGTTCCTCACTTCAATCGAACGTCCTATTGGTTCGGCATTGCCTGCAGGTAGTCCGCTACATTCACGATGTTCTCACGGGTGAGGTTGTGGGCAACGGTCTTCATGAGTGTGGCCGCCGGACGCTCGTTGGTCCGCTGAAAGACCGTTAACTGCTTGACCAGATAATCGGCGTGCTGTCCCGCAATGCGCGGGAAGGTCGCGCTGCCTTGGCCTTCGGAACCATGGCAACTGGCACATGGCGGAACACCTTTGTCTGGGATGCCTCCGGAGAAGATTGCTTGGCCTGCCACGATGCGCTCGGGCTTCCCCTCGATCCGCTGGTGTTCTGGCTTCTGCGCCGCAAAATGCTCGGCCAATTCCTGGATCTGCTTCTCGGTCAGGTTATGACTGATGCCCCACATATACTCAAAGCCCGCCGGATCTTGGCGGCTGTGCGCCTTAAATCCTCTGAGCTCTGCGACGACGTACACTTCCTGCTGTCCCGCTAAATTGGGAAAATTGGGTGATTTCGGATTACCGGTTGCACCGTGGCAATTCGAACAGACTTGCAGTGCAAGCGTTTCACCCGAGACATTCGGATTGGCGATATCGCGCGAGCGCGGTTCGTTTGCGCAACCGGCCGCCAAGCTAACCATGACCGCCAACAGTATTAAACGCTGTGTGTTCATGCCGCTCTCCAAAAAGCCCACCATGCTTCCAGACGCAGAATGTCTTGCGGCGAACATCAGTACGCGCCCCACACATAGAAGAACAGCGAACTGTTGTCGCTGGCATTGCGCCCCGATCCGTCGTAATTGTGTGAGGCGCCGTTGTACTTGTCGTAAATGGTGTATTGCAAGCCCAGGCGAATATTCTGAATCGGCATCCAGAACACTTCGGAAGTCCAGCCGCGGACTACCGGATTTCCAGAAATGTTGCCTTGGACGCGGGTCGGATCATACAGCGCCGAATCGGTGGTGCCGGTCTGGTTGAAGAACGCGAGACTGGTTCCGTACTTGGCTTCATAGACGTAGCTTGCCTTGGCACGAAATACGTTAGTTCTATCGATCGCGTTAGTGTTGGGCAGCGGATTGCCGTTGACGTCAGCCACCGGCTGGTTGGCGAGGAAGCTCGGAACGCGGTGGTGGTCGCGCATGTAGGCAACCTGCACGGTGACGGTGTGCGGATCCAGCAGATACTGGTATTGCGAATCGACGCCAATATCGCGGAAATGATGGACGCTGTTCGGGTCCGACGTGTCGAGTGGATCGTTGAAGACGTCTGCAATCATGCCCGAGGTGCCGACCATGATGTTGTGTGGTCCCCATTCATGGGTCAGCGTTGCACGCCAGTACGGATTGGTTCCTTTCAGCTTTGTCTTATTGGCGTCGGCAATGCCGGCACTCATGAACGACGCGATGCCCTTAGCACTACGATAACCGCCCGCTTCGACGTAGAGCCATTGGTTCCAGTAAGCGTACGCGGTAATGCCCGCGATATTGCCGCCCGAGGCAAAACCCGGGTACGGTGTGGTTCCGTCGATGAAGCGGCTGCTCGTAGGGCTAGGCACGGGGACGTATTGCATCCACGCCGCCGCAGAGTTCCAGACATCCTGCACGGACGGGTTATTGTTCGCGCTTATGCCCCAAATCAAATCGTGATTGGCGTCGATCGAGCGATCGGCATAGCGAATGTCCATGTTGTCTGCATTGGTGTGCCCATGGAACTTGCCATCATCGGACTGGCTGGCATAGTTGTCGTAGGTGACCTGCAGGAACGCGCCGAGGTTGTCCGTTATCTTGCCGGCGGCGAATGCACTCGCAGTCGCGAAGATCAACTGGTTGTTTTTCTGGAAATCGGCTTTGGGATCGTCACTCTTGGTCGCATTATTTACTTTCGAATCGCTTACGACTCCCATCGCCGAGAAGGGTAGAGTCTGCCGCTCGCCGAGCGTGTAGCCGGTGAGCTTGAACAGGCGCCCGTACGGCGTGAGTTCCGGGAACTGACCGCCCGCATGGCAGGCCTGACAGTTTTGCCCCGTTTGCCGGTTGAAAGTCGGCAGCGCCAAGGCATAGCCGGGCCACAGTGTCACAATGATGACGACCAATGTCGCCGCGCGCGTTAGCACACGCACCATTTCCTCTGAGAGATGAAGTGAAGTCGCACGCATGGCTTACTCTCCGAAAGGCGACTGGTGAGACTGTGCCGGCCGAGCCGGCGCGCAACCTAATTTGCTAATTTTCCTAACAACAGGTGAAAACTACACAATTGACGACGGTCGCTTCTTGATCTGGATCAAGTGTTATGAGTTGTGTAAACGTCTTTAGCGGCCGGGTTTCAAAGGGGCACCCTTTGGCACAGGTAATGGGGAGGAAAGCCGGAATCCTAGGGAAACTGGCTCACTATTGGGTGCAAATCAACAAAATTGGGTCACAGGGTTCTGTCACATGTTGTGGGGCTGGCCATCACTTCGCCTTCCCCAGCACGAACGCGTTTGAAGGCGTTTGAATAAACCTTAGCGTACGATTTTCCCCGTTTCCTGAGCTGAACCCATCTCTCGCGATCAAGCTTACGACACACCTCGTTTCATGAGCAGGCCAATACCGAATCGTGTTTGCCGACTACCGACCACACTGAACCCGCACGCCGTGTAAAAGGCTTCTGCATGCGGGTTGCCTACAACGTGGAGGGATGCAGCACCCAGAGCCGCGGCGGCGGCGACGCAATGCTCAACGAGGCCGCCGCCAACTCCCTGCCGCCAAACCAATGGTTCCACGAAGAGTGCATCCAGCTCGGCGTCTCCATCTTCGCGAGGCAGAATGGCAGCGAATCCCTTGATTGAACCGGTCAGCTCCGCCACAAAGACACCGCCTGCCGTGATTTGCGTGAGCGGCAGCTCGATCGCATCCGGGTTCGCCAGCAAGATCTCTCGATCTCCGGAGTTGTTCAGCGAAGCGCGGCGCTGAACCGATTCGAGGGCCTTCTGCTCAGCCGCGACTGCGGGACGAATGATGAATTGTGGCATTGGATTCGAAAGGTCCAAGGTATGACTTGTGCGAACTGCCGCAGGTTGTTAGGAGGAAAGTGAGGCCGCATGCGTATTCCGGCGAAGCCGGGCCAGCATTCCGGAGGATGCCGGGCCACCGTTCCGGTTCATTCCGGGCCGGTGAGTTAAGCGGTGTAGATACTTTCGTTCCGATTGCTGGTGACGTCAAGACGTGCGGTTGGCGGCGACGGGCAGTCGCGTTCGCGCAACTGCTCCAACGACGGCAGTGAGGGGTGATCGCGCCGATACGACAGATAGAGTTTCTCCAGCGTACGCGTGCGCCCCTGACGGGCCATCGCCGCCAGACCCTTGAGCGTCGCGCGCGCGAGGTCCTCCTGCGTCAGCGTCCTGAGTGGATTCTCACCGGCCAGTTCGACCAGCAGTTTTTCGGTCTCGGTCGTGAGCTTGGTTCTACCGTTCAACGTGATCATGCGCATCTCCTTTGGTTAACCGCCGCTATCTGTACGTGTCGCATGCCAATCCAAGCGATCTCAGCTTCTCTGCTCCGAGCTACCGGCGCCTCGTGTATAGCTCACGAATCTTGCTGGAATTGGGTGCAGTCACGCCCGAGCTCTATTGACGCAAAGAGATATCAGCAGCGCGAAGATTCGTATATCTCTTTAACGTCGCCCAGCTTCGATGTCCGGTGAAGTGGGCGACTTCATGAATCTGATAACCGCTCTCAAAAAGGCGGCAGGTCGCTTCATGGCGCAGATCGTGGAATCTCAGACCCTCGATACCGAGCATTTTGCATCCGCGAGTAAATGCCGCGCTGACCGACTTTGGGTCATGCGGAAACACGCACGGCGAATCATTTCGCGGTTGACGTTCGATGATCGACAGCGCCTCGGGTGTGAGCTTTACTTCAACGTTGTTGCCCTCCGTCTGCGAAGGATCTTTCATGTTTCTGACCACAATTGTCATTGAAGCACGATTGATATCCTCCCAGCGCAATCGGCAAATTTCATCCTCGCGCCGCGCGGAGTGGATCGCGAACTTGATGATTTCATGCATCGGGATTTGCATGCGCCCATCGATGCGCTGGAACCAGTCATCGAGTTTGCAAAGTTCTTCATTGGTCGGTCGCCGGTCGCGCTGGCGAGATTTGCGAACAAGCTTGAGCTGCCGGCTCGCGTGAGCGGCGTCTTCGATGGCCTGAACGTTTACGGGAATTCCCCACGCAGATCGCGCGGACTTGAGCACGGTACGAAGCCAGATAAGATCGTTGTTCACGGTTGACGGCCCCGTGCCTGCGATTCGTCGTTGTCGCACATGCTCGACGACTTGTTCGGTAGTCAGTGTGATCGCGTCCCAGTGCCCCACTAACCGTTGTAAAAGCCTGAGATGATGGTCTTTCGTACGGCCCCATTTCTGGATGGATTTGAAGTCTGCAACATACCGGTCGATCAGTGCTGCAATGTTCGCATCGAATGGTTTCGATTCACGAGCGATGACTTTGTCGGTACCGCCATTGTCCATCAGTTCGACTTCGCGTTGCCGCACCCAACGCTTTGCCAATACCAGTGCGCGGAATGATCGAGTCTCGGCATGGACAGTTTGCCCTCCCCGCGTGATCCGCATGGTTGCGCGGTAGCTTTTGGAGCCATCCTTGAGGCGGCGTGTGACAATGGTTGCCATGAGTATTGCTCCGCAGCGTTTGCTCCGCGCCATTTTGGAGCAAATTTGGAGCAAATGTAAAGCGAAACGGTCAAAAATGGAGCAAAATGTATGATATGGAGCACCGATGAAACGCGTAAAATGTGCCCGTCCAGCCAAACAATGGATCAAAGATCAGTGGGTTATGTGGCAAGGGATGTATGTGTCGCACCGATGATGGATTGGACTGATCGGCATTGCCGGTTTTTCCATCGCCTGCTCACGCCGAACGCGTTGCTTTATACCGAGATGGTGACCAGTGCAGCGATCGTGCATGGCGATCGCGAGCGCTTGCTCGGCTTCGATACGGCGGAACAACCGGTGGCACTGCAAGTCGGCGGCAGCGATCCGCGCGAACTCGCCGCCGCGGCGCGAATCGGTGCGGATTTGGGTTATGTCGAGATCAATCTGAATGTCGGTTGCCCGAGCGATCGCGTGCAGTCCGGCCGCTTCGGTGCGTGCTTGATGCGCGAGCCGGAACTGGTCGGCGAATGTGTCGTGGCGATGCGTAATGCGGTGTCGATTCCGGTGACGGTGAAATGTCGTATCGGCGTTGACGAGCAGGACGAATACGCCGATCTGCAACGTTTTGTTTCGGTGCAGCGCGATGCCGGTTGTCGTGTGCTGATCGTGCATGCGCGCAAGGCGTGGTTGAAGGGATTGAGTCCGAAGGAAAACCGCGATGTGCCGCCGCTGAATTATCGGCGTGTGTATCGGCTCAAGCAGGAATTTCCCGAGCTCGACATCGTCATCAACGGCGGCATCACCGCTGTGGCGGCGGTGCAGGAACATCTGCAGCATGTCGATGCAGTGATGCTCGGTCGCGCGGCATATCACGATCCGTACATCCTGGCCGAACTCGAGCACGCGCTGCACGCCACGCCGTTGCCATCGCGCGACGACGTGCTATTGCAGATGGAGGAATACGTTGGCGCATGTCGCGCGCGCGGCATCGGCTTGCATCATGTTGGTCGCCATCTGCTCGGGCTGTATCTCGGGCAGCCGGGCGCGCGGATTTTTCGTCGTTACCTGAGCGAGCACATGCATCTGCCGAACGCGGGTTTCGACGTGCTGGTCAACGCGATGGCAGCGACTCGGGCGCAGCGTCAGGCCGCGTAGTTTCCACTATCGGCTCACACCGTTTTCGCCAATTGCAAATTGAATGGCGTGCGCCGATGCGCTTGGGTACTCTTCGCTGTCGATCGAGGAGAGCCATGCTCGCTGCAACTGCCACAGCGCCTAACGTCAGTTGCGCATCGCCACCGTTTTTTGCGTCGGGTGCGTGGTGTGTTCGCGCGATGGTTTTGTGCTTCGTACTCGGCATTTTGGCGGCGCCGCGAGTGCATGCACTCGAGGTCGTGGCCGGCCCGGCGTTGAGCGCGGAATCCGAATTGCGCTGGAACAGCTATCGGCGATTTTCCAGCCGCGAAGGTCTGCCGCAAAACAGCGTGTATGCGCTGGCGCAGGATCGCGGCGGCTTCGTCTATGCCGGCACCGAGGATGGCGTAGCGCGCTACGACGGGCGCAACTGGCGCGCGCTGCCGTTGCCCGCCGCCGCCAGCCATGCGTTCGTTTCGCGTGTGCTTGCCAGCGCCGACGGCAGTGTCTGGATCGGCACGGATCGCGCCGGGCTGCTGCGTTACGCCGATGGTACGATGACCTTGCAGCCGTTGCCCGCGGGCGCGACCGAAACCGATATCGAAGCGCTGGAACCCGCCACCGGCAACACGATTTATGTCGGCACGTCGCGCGGTTTGTATCGTTGCGATACGCAAGCATGTCACGAGATTGTGGCGGGGCGCGGCCTGGAGATCGCGACGATGCTGGTTGGCATCGGTCCGGCGGGGCCATGTCTGTGGCTCGGCACCAACGAAGACGGTTTGTACCGGCTCGATGGCATCGATCGCGACGATGACAAGGTCGTGCGCGCCGCCTGGCATCTGAGTCGCGAAGACGGATTGCCGAATTCCTCGGTGCGTTCGCTCGCACAATGGCAAGGCAAGGATGGTCACGATTTGTGGATCGGCACCGGTCGCGGCCTCGTGCGTCTGGTCGGCAAACGGCTGACTAGCTACGCGTCGATGCCAGGTATCACTATCGGCGGCGTCAGCACTTTGTTGCCCGGCAAGATACGCGGTGGCGGCGAAGTATTGAATGTCGGTTTGTATGCCGGCGGCTTGGCGGAAATCCATGCCGACGGCAGCTGGATTCGCACCACGCGCGCGAACGGATTGCCGGAAGACGAAGTACTCTCGCTGCTCGAAACCGACAAGGATCTCGACGTTCCCGTGCTCTGGGTCGGCACCCAGACCAGCGGCATTGCGCGGCGTGATGGCGGCGCGTGGTCGGCGTTCGACGAGCGCAACGGTTTGCCGCATCGTGTGGTGCGCGGCGTCGGTGAAATCACGTTTCCGGATGGCCTGCGCACGCACTGGATCGGCACCACGAGCGGCGCGGTGCGCTGGCGCGATCAGCATTGGGAATCGTGGCTGCCGGAAAAATTTTCCAAGCGCGTGATCTATTCGATGGTTCGTGCCGGCGAGGATATCTGGATCGCCAGCAATCGCGGCTTGATCCGCATGGGCAGTCACGACTCGCAGGAATACACGCTGGATAATTCGGTACTGCCGGGCATGGTCGTCAACGACGTAAGTTTTGACGCAGACGGGCCGGATGCCGGCAGCGTGTGGGTCGGCACGCATCACGGCTTGGCACGCGTGCGTTATGGCGCACTCGAAAAAATCGAGATCACACCACTTGGCAAGGAATCGTTCGTGCGTGTGTTTGCGCATACCGCGTTGGCCGATGGCGGCAGCCGCTTGTGGGTCGCGGGCGAGGAAGGCATCGCGTATCGGCACGATGGCAGTTGGAGCGGCTTGCCGAACGATTGCCTCGCGCATGTATCGGTGATGGATTTGCGCGAGCAGGGATCACCCGACGCGAACCATGCATTGTGGGTTGCGCACCGCGACGGCTTGACGCGTATCGATCTCGATCACGACATGCGCTGCGAGACACCGAACGCCAACGTGTTGCCGCAGGAAATCGTTTACCAGATGCAGCTCGATGGCGCTGGCCGGGTTTATCTGTTCGGTTATCAGGGTGTGATCCGCATGACGCCGGATGCCGCCGCGCCGCAGGATCTGCAGCGCATGCACATCGAAAGATTCACTCTCGAAGACGGATTGCCGGCGATGGAATTTAATCGCGGCTCGTCGTTGCGCGACGATCAGGGCCGCATCTGGGCCAACAGCATCGAAGGCGCGGTGCTGTACGATCCGGCCGCCGAACTGGCGCCGCCGACACCGCGACAATTGCGCTTGTTGTCCGCACAAATCGAAGGCCGCGATCAGCCGTTGCGCGATGGCGCGGTGCTCGATGCGAACGCCAATAATGTCGTGTTCGAATTTGCGCTGTTGTCGTATCAGCGCGATCACCTCACGCGCTATCGCACCGAACTCGACGGCCTCGACGAAACCCGTGGCGAATGGACCGCCGCCGGCATTCGCAGCTATAGCCGATTGCCCGCTGGCGACTTTACGTTTCGTGTCTATGCACGCGATGGTTTTGGCGTGGAAGCGGGACCGATCACGCTGAAGTTTTCCGTGCGCCTGCCGTGGTGGCGCACGCCGTGGGCGGTCATCATGTACGCGCTTGCGCTGATTGCATTCGGCATGCTGGTGGATCGCTGGCGCACGCGCGCGCTCAAACGCCGCGCGCGTGCACTCGAAGCCGAAGTGGCTACGCGCACGCGTGCGCTGGCCGATGCCAACGCAAAATTGCAGCGCGCTTCGCTCACGGATCCGCTGACCGGATTGTGGAATCGGCGTTATTTCGATATGGAGCTGCCGCGCGAAAGCGAGCGTGCCTTGCAGCGTGCGCTGGCCGGCGAAAAACACGCCGATCTGGCGCTGGTATTGCTCGATCTGGATCATTTCAAATCGATCAACGATCGTTATGGACATCCGGTCGGCGATGCCGTTCTGATCGAGCTGGCGGTGCGTCTGCAAGCGTTGATGCGCAGCAGCGATCTTGCGTTGCGCTGGGGCGGCGAGGAGTTCCTGATCGTGTTCCGCGATGCGCATTTCGATGCCGCCGCGATGCTCATAAAACGCCTGCTCGCAGCGGTTTCGGAGCAGCCGTTCATCGGTCCTTATCATCGCATCGATGTGACGTGTTCGATCGGCTGGACGATGTTTCCGTTTCGCCACGATCAGGCGCACGCTTTGTCGATGCAGCAGGTGCTCGCGCTGGCCGATGAAGCCTTGTATCGCGCCAAGGATGACGGCCGCAATTGCGCCTACGCCGCACTGCCGGATGGCGTGATCACGTTATGGCAACGCAGCGGTGGTGGTGCTCCGATAAAATCGCCGGTTTCGCCGACCCTGCCGACCCCATGATCGTCACCAGC
>JANXUW010000262.1 GCA_025351985.1 Pseudolysobacter sp. | reverse complement strand
AAACTCTGGAGGTTCCCCTCTAGCAAAAAACATTTTGATCGAATTCAGCAAACTCATATATGCAACCGAAAATGTCGATCAAGCCACCTGATCCAGCTGCGGCGGCAACGGACAATGCAGCGATGCGCAGATCGTGCGCAGCAATTCCGCTTCGCTGACGCTGACCTTGCCGTCGGCGCTGATCGCCGCGGTCAATCCGCGCAGCAGCAGTTCCTTGCCGGCGGGCGCGAGCAGATCGAGCGCGCGCAATGCGCCGTCCATCGCCATCGTCCATTCTTTCGGCGGCGCGTAGGGTGCGGTGCTGTCCGGCAATACTTCGCGCATCCCTTGCAGATACGCGTGGCGTGCAGCAGGCGCATCGTCGTTGCCGTATTGCGCGACGATGGCGAACAGGTCGGTGACTTGCGCGGCGCAGTCCGGCAATTTGTTGCGGCCGATCGCCGCACTGCGCGACGGATCGAGCGCTTCGATCACCTGCACGCTGACGAGTTTGGCGAGGCAATATTCTTCGAGGCTGGTCTGGCCATCCGTCTGGATCAGCTGGTTCAACACCAGCACGAAAGTCTGCAGCGCGGGGCGCGGCTGTTTGCGCAGCGCCGGGAAAGCGAGTGCGGCCAGCGGCAGGCGTTGCATCGGGTGTAGTGCGGCGACTTCCGGCAATAATTCTTCGACTTTCTGGCGCATCGCGGTATCGTAATAACGCTCGATCAATGCAAGTTGGCGTGTATGAATTTCCGGCGCCTGCTCCAGCACGAGCGAATAGATCAGCGGCATCGCGCGATCGAGCGTGTAGGCCAAGTTGCGCATGCGATCGGGGATCGCATTGTTGAGCGTGCCGGCGGTCTGGTAATCGTCCTTGCCCGGTGCCGATACTTGCGCCACGACCATCTGCGGACTGACGTTGAGTTGCGCGTTGGCGGCGGGCAAGGGCGCCGCTTTAGCGGCTACCACCGCGGCTTGCGCAACACGTTGCACCATCGTCGCTGCACCGACCGGCGCGAGACCAGAAATGGACACGTTGCTGCCGTCCATGTCCGATGCGGCGACCGGCTCCGACCACGCTGCGGCGATCGCGACGAATTCGCTCTCGTTGAAATTCGGTTCGATCGCGCGGATGCGTTTTGGCAACGGCGGATGCGTGGCGAACATTGCCGAATAACCGATGCCGTCGCCGAACAACATATGCGCGACTTCTTCCTTGTCGGAGACGCCGAGTTTCGAGCCTTCGGCGAGGCCACCGATTTTTTTCAGCGCGCCAGAAATACCGACGGTCTGGCGCGTGAACTGCACCGCCGACGCGTCGGCGAGATATTCGCGCTGGCGCGAAATACCGGCCTTGATCAGGCGTCCGAAAAACAGGCCGATGCCACCGATCGCCATGAGTGCAAAACCGAACGCGACGATGCCGCCGTTGCTGCGCCGGTCGTCAGAACTGCTGACCCAGAATCCACCCTGCGCAATTTTCTGGCCAACGATAAACAATACGAGAATGCCGAACACGACGCCCATCAGGCGGATGTTCAGGCGCATGTCGCCGTTGAGCACGTGGCTGAATTCGTGCGCGATCACGCCTTGCAGTTCTTCGCGCGTGAGTTTGTCGATCGCACCGCGCGTGACCGTGACCGCGGCATCGGCGGTGGTGTAGCCGGCGGCGAATGCGTTGATGCCGGGCTCGTCTTCGAGCACGAAAATTTCCGGCACCGGCACGCCGGAAGCGATCGCGATTTCCTCGACGACGTTGCGCAGACGTCGATACGCGAAATCTGTGGTGTCGGCCGGCACGAGAGTCGCGCCGAGTTGCAATGCGACCGCCGAGCCGCCCGAACGCAAGGTCGATATCTTGTAGAGTGACGCCAGGCCGATGATGCCGAGCGTGATCGCGGTCGAGAGGAACAGCGCGCCCGGACTGAAAATGCTCATCGACACATGCGCGCTGCTGTGCCGGCCGCCGCCGCTGTTCATCGCGATGACCAGCACCAAGTCAACCGCGAACACGATCGCGGCGACCGCCACGATGAACAACATCAGCATGTGGCGCGTGTGCTTGCGCGCACGCTCCTGCTGTTCGAAGAAGTTCATCGTGGCGCTCCTGTTTTCAGTACGTGATTCTTGCCCGATTCGACCGTTTGTATTGCGACGTTTTTAGCTGAAGGAAACCTTGACCGCTTCGCGTTTCTGCGGCGATTCGATTTCCAGCGGCGTCGCGGCGGTGAAGCCGTACATATTGGCGATGAACGAGCTCGGAAACACTTCGCGACGATTGTTGTAGCCCATCACTGCATCGTTGTAGGCCTGACGCGCGAACGCGACCTTGTTCTCGGTACTCGTGAGTTCCTCGGACAATTGCATCATAGTCTGGTTGGCTTTCAGGTCGGGATAGGCTTCGGCCAATGCGAACAATTTTCCGACCGACTGCGTGAGCACATTCTCCGCGCCGGACAACTGCTGCATCGCATTCGGATCGCCCGGATTGGCTTTCGCCGCGCTAAGTCCGCTGACGGCGGAGTTGCGCGCCTTAACCACGGCTTCGAGCGTTTCGCTCTCGTGCTTCATGTAGCCTTTCGCGACTTCGACCAGGTTCGGAATGAGGTCGTAACGACGCGTGAGTTGCACATCGATTTGCGCGAACGCGTTCTTGTAACCGTTGCGTCCCGTGACTAGGCCGTTGTAGATGCCGACGGCCATGAACACGATCACGCCGACGATGATAAGCAGAATCAGCAAACTCATATTCCTTTCTCCAGAACGTTGCGCTAGATAGAATGTCCGACATGCATTGTGGGAAACATGCCGACGGTGCGAATCAACTCAGGATTACCTGCGCGCCAATCAAACAATTACCTAACTCGCCGCGCCGATCTTTGATTTAAGATCCTT
>JANXUW010000175.1 GCA_025351985.1 Pseudolysobacter sp. | reverse complement strand
CCCTGGCGTCGAGCAGGTGGACGCGGCCGCATACCGGCGCGTTTTCATGCATGACGGTGTCATCGGCAGCTTTGCTGTGCAGGCGGCGCACGATGAAAATGCGCTGCTGCTTTGTATACAATTTCCCAATTCTAGTGTGTTGCCGATGCTCAGCACACGCGTGCGGCGCATGTTCGATCTCGATGCCGATCCGGTCGCGATCAATGCCGCGCTGGCACAGAGCGAGGTCTTGCGTGCGCTCGTGCAAATTCATCCGGGCCAGCGCTTGCCCGGCGCGTGGGACGGTTTTGAAACCGCAGTGCGCGCCGTGCTCGGCCAGCAGATTAGTGTCGCAGCCGCACGCACGTTCGCTGCGCGGCTGGTCGAGCGATTCGGCGAGCGGCTGCTTGATGAATCAGGCAGCGGATTGAACGCGTTGTTTCCCACACCGCAGCGTTTGTGCGACGCGGACATCGCCAGTATCGGTCTACCGAAAGCGCGTGCTGAAACCTTGCGCGAACTCGCGCGCGCGGTCTGCACTGGCGAGCTGCATTTTGCGCCGAACCAGACGCTCGATGACTTTGTTGCGAGCATGGTGCGCCTGCCCGGCATCGGCGCATGGACGGCGCATTACGTCGCGATGCGTGCGCAGTTGCATCCCGATGCGTTTCCCGCCGCCGACCTGATTTTGCGTCGTGCTGCCGCGAGCGATGGCGTGGCGCTCAGTACCAAAGCGCTGGAACAACTCAGCCAGACCTGGCGGCCGTGGCGCGCGTATGCGGTGCTGCATTTGTGGCGCAGTCAGGGCTGAGCGGCGACTACAATTATTGATCGGATTTTGGAGATGGCAATGTTCTACGATTATCTGGAAACCCCGATCGGGCGCTTGCTGCTTGCTGCTGATACAGAAGGCTTGCGTCATGTCGATTTCGCGACCAGCAAATACCCGACCTCGCTCGGTCTCGATTGGCAGCGCGATGCTGCGCCGCTGCGATCGGTGGCGGAGCAATTGAACGCGTATTTTTCCGGCGAGCTCAAGGATTTCTCGCTGACCTTGAGTCCGCGCGGCACGCCGTTTCAACTCGGCGTTTGGCGAAACCTGTGCGCGATTCCGTACGGCACCACGATCAGTTACGGCGAACTCGCGCGGCGTGTCGGCAATCCGAAAGCCAGTCGTGCCGTGGGTGCCGCAAACGGTCGCAATCCGATCCCGATCATCGTGCCGTGCCATCGCGTGATCGGCAACGACGGTAGCCTGACCGGATTCGGCGGCGGCATCGATACCAAGCGCCATCTGCTGGCGCTCGAGCAAAATCGCAGCGGCTTGTTTGCCTGAAATGTATGTGATCGCATCGATTTTCTCGATGCGATATACGCAGTACAAGCGATCAGCAGCCAGCCAATTGGTCGCGTAATTCGCGCTCGCGTGCTTCGAGCGCAGGCTGCTCGGCCCTGGCCGCGCGGTGCAAGGTTCCGTGATTGTTGTCGTATTGTTCGCGCAGGTATTTGCAGGTCTGCGCGATGCTCGCCGGCAGGCATTGATCCTGGACCCAGGTGTAACTCGCGCCGATTGAACTGCGCCCGCCGGGTGCCGCGATCGGTGGCGATTTTCCGCCCGGCGCGGAATTGCCGAGATGACCGGCACCGTATGCTTCGCCGAGACTCAAGCCCGGATAACCGAGCACGCCGAGAGGCACCGCGTAACTTTGCGGAATGCCGTTCGTACTCATGTAGTGCTCGCCGTCATAACGTGTGCAAGCCCATAACGTCGGCAAGGTCCGGCGCGGCGGCATGACGACGGCTGGCGCGGGTGGCGACTCGATCGCCTCATCGCCGACCGCAGTTTGATCGACAGCGCTTGCGACCAGCGGCGGTTGCGGCGCGAGTTGCAGAACGGTTTGCTGGTCGATACGCGCGCAGGCGTGATCCTGGAATCCAATGACACCTTGTGGATTTATGCACTTGTATACTTGATCGGCGTGCGCGTCTGGGCTGAAAGTTTCGGCTGTGAGCAGCGCCAAAAACAAGACGCGCGCGATCAATCCGTGTGCGCGATTTTTCGTTCGTGGCAGGAAAAAGTGCATCCAATTGACTCGTGACCGTCGTGATCCCGGCCGCTCAGCGCTTGCGTTCGATGCCGACCGGCAGGGTCTCGATACGACGCATTTCCTCGCTGTCGAACAACTGCGGATTGACGAGAAAATCCTCCAGCATCGCAGTCGCATCGTTGCCCCAGAACTGTGTTTCGCCGATCGCTATGGTCGGTACGCCGAACACACCCGCGGCAATCGCGGCCTCGGTATTCGCACGCAAGGTGGTTTTCGCCGACTGTGCATCGATAGCCGCGGCGATATCGGCGCAACCGAATTTTGCCGCGACCTCGGCGAGGGTGCCGGCGCTATCTCCGCTTTTGCCATCGCGCCAGAGGTGATCGAAAATCGCGCGGATCGCTTCCCAGCGATTGTCCAGCGCAATGCTCAGGCGCAAGGCGCTGATCGGGTTGAACGGATGCGCCGGTGGAAAACGCAGCGCGATGCCGCTGCGTTTTGCCTGCCATTGCACCATGCGATACGTATGCAAGCCCTTGCCCGGAATTTCCGCCGGCCCGATATTGCCGTGATGCGACAGCACGGCGCCGAACAATATCGGCACCGGCGTGATCGGCAAAACCACGCGCAGGCGCTCGATCTGCTTGAGCTGCAGATAACAGAACGGCGAAACGAAATCGAAATACCAAATTGCTTTTTGCATCGGATTTCCAGAGATCATTTGCGTAGGCTTCAGTGCAGCGTTTTGAAGACTTGCGGGTCGAACGCGTCGACCTGGATCACCTCGTTGCGCGCGTGTTCGGCTTCCTGCAGCAACGCGTGTTCGGCTGGAGTGATCACGCCGGCTTTGAGGCCAAGATCGTCGAGCATGTAACCCGGCGCGCGATCGAGTTTTCCGGCGCGTACCGCGTCGCGCAATTTGGTCTCGACGGGAATCGCGCGCACCGCCTTGTCGAGCGCGGCTTCGAGCGCGCCGAGCCCGGCTTCGTCGGGGCCGGGGACATAAATATCCTGAGTGAGGTTGAGCCGGGTTTCGCGATCTTCGAGCAGCTCGCGTGCAACGCGTGCACCAAGCTTGTCGGACGGCGGTCGAAAGCGTGCACCAAGCGGGAAGATCAGCGCGCGCAACACGATCGCCACGGGTTTGGTCGGCAGGTTCTCGATCACCCCGAGCAGCGCTTCCTGTACGCGATACAGGCACAGCTCGGCGGCCCAGCGCACGAGGTTGTAATTGGCCGTGGTCTTGGCCTCGTCGTGATACCGCTTGAGCGTGCTCGACGCGAGATACATGTAGGCGAGCGCGTCGGCGAGTCGGCCGGAGATTTTTTCGCGACGTTTCAGCGAGCCGCCGAGCGTGCCCATCGCGGTATCCGAGATCAGCGCAAACGCCGCCGAGAAGCGCGACAGATGCTGGTAATAGCGCGCGGTATCTTC
>JANXUW010000172.1 GCA_025351985.1 Pseudolysobacter sp. | reverse complement strand
TCGCGGCCATTTCTACAACTGGTACGACACGCTCGATTTGCAGCCGTTGCAGCCGACGTACATCTCGACGGTGGACAGCGGCAATCTCGCCGGTCACCTGTTGACCCTGCGCCCCGGTCTGTGCGCATTGATGCACGAACCGATTCTGGCGCGACGCTGGAGCGGCGGTTTGCGCGATACCTTCGGTCTGCTGAATACGGCGTGCAGCGATAGACCATCGCGTGCGCTGGCGGAGTTCGAACAATTGCTCGGCGCGAGTGAGGCGCTGCCGGCACCGGCGCTGATCGAGATGCGCGCGCAATTGCAAAAACTCACGCAAATCGCAACTCGGCTCGAATCCGAATTGGCCACCGCAGTGAACGACGAAACCGTACGCTGGTCGAGTGCGCTCGCCGCGCAGTGCCGCGGCTTCGGCGACGAACTCGATCGGCTCGCGCCGTGGATCGCAATGCCGCCACCGCCAGCGGTTTTGGCCGATCTGCTGCCGCATGCCGGCATTCCGTCGCTGCACGAAATCGCCGAATGGCAATCGCGCTTTGCGCCCCAAATCCAGCAGCATCTGCAGCATCCGGGCAGCAGCGAGGAAGTACGCGCGTGGTTGAATTCGCTGTCGGAAAAACTTGGCGCCAGCGCGCTGCAGGCGCGTGAACGTGCCGACACGATCGACAAGCTCGCCACGCAGTGCAGCGAATTCGCGCGCATCGAATACGATTTTCTGTACGACGATACACGTCATCTTTTGTCGATCGGCTACAACGTCAACGAGCGCCGCCTCGATGCAAGTTTCTACGACCTGCTCGCCTCGGAGGCCCGCCTGTGCAACTTCGTCGCGATCGCGCAGGGCCAGTTGCCGCAGGAAAGCTGGTTCGCCCTCGGGCGCCTGCTCGCCACCGCCGAGGGCGAGCCGATGCTGCTGTCGTGGAGCGGCTCGATGTTCGAATATCTAATGCCGCTGCTGGTCATGCCGACCTACACCAACAGCCTGCTCGACCAGACGTATCACGGTGCGGTGCAGCGCCAGATCGAATACGCACGCAAGCGTGGCGTGCCGTGGGGCATTTCCGAGTCCGGCTACAACACCGTCGATGCGGCGATGAATTATCAGTACCGCGCGTTCGGCGTGCCGGGTACGGGATTGAAGCGCGGTTTGGCCGAGGATCTTGTAATCGCGCCGTATGCGACGGCACTTGCGTTGATGGTCGAACCGCAACTCGCGTGTAACAACCTGCAGCAACTCGCGGCGGCCGGGTTCGAAGGTGTGCACGGGTTTTACGAAGCGATCGACTACACCCCGGCACGCGTGCCGCGCGGTCAGAACAGCGCGATCGTGCGTTCGTACATGGCACATCACCAGGGCATGAGCCTGCTGTCGTTCGCCTATCTGTTGCTCGATCAGCCGATGCAAAAACGCTTTGCGTCCGATCCGTATTTCCAGGCGACCTTGCTGCTATTGCAGGAACGCATTCCGAAAGCGACCGGATTTTTCGTGCAGCCGGTGGGCCTGGCCGACATCCGCGAAAGCAGCGCCGGCACGCCGATGCCGATCCGAATTCTGAGCGGCCAAGACACGCCGTTGCCCGAAGTGCAATTGCTGTCGAACGGTCGTTACCACGTCATGGTCAGCAATGCCGGCGGCGGTTACAGCCGCTGGAAGGATCTCGCGGTGACGCGCTGGCGCGAAGACGGCACGTGCGACAGCTCGGGCAACTTCTGCTATCTGCGCGACGTCAGCACGGGGCAGACCTGGTCGACATCGTTGCAGCCCACGCTCGCGCGCGGCGAGACCCAGGAAGCGATTTTCTCCGAGGCGCGCATCGAATTTCGTCGTCGCGACGGCGAGTTCGAAACGCATACGGAGATCGTCGTCTCGCCCGAGGACGACATCGAACTTCGTCGTGTGCGCATCATCAATCGCTCGCGCAGCCGGCGCAGCATCGAGATCACGAGCTACGGCGAAGTGGTGCTCGCCCCGGCGATGGCCGACGACGCGCATCCGGCGTTCAGCAACCTGTTCGTGCAGACCGAAATCATTCCGAACCGGCGTGCGATCCTGTGCACGCGCCGGCCGCGTTCGTTGAGCGAACAGGTGCCTTGGATGTTCCACCAGATGGCCGCGCACGGCGCCAAGGTGGACGAGGTTTCCTACGAAACCGATCGACTGCAATTCATCGGTCGCGGTCATACCACGGCCGATCCGCAGGCGCTGAAATCGTTCGGTCCGCTCGGCGGAGGACAAGGTTCGGTGCTCGATCCGATCGTCGCGATTCGTCACCGCATCACGCTCGAAGCCGAGCAGTCGGTGGTCGTCGATATCGTCACCGGCGCGAGCGAAACGCGCGAGGGATGTCTCGGCCTGATCGAAAAATATCAGGATCGCGGTCTTGCCGATCGCGTGTTCGAACTCGCATGGACGCACAGCCAGGTGGTGTTGCGCCAGATCGACGCTACCGAATCCGATGCGCAACTGTATGCGCGCATGGCCAGCTCGATCATCTACGCCAACGCCTCGTTGCGCGCGGATGCGAGCATCATCGCGAGCAATCGCCGCGGCCAGTCGGGCTTGTGGGGTTATGCGATTTCCGGCGACCTGCCGATCGTGCTCGTGCAGATCCACGACATCGGCAATATCGACCTGATCCGGCAGATGGTGCAGGCGCATACGTATTGGCGCCTCAAGGGCCTGGCGGTCGATCTGGTGATCTGGAACGAGGAGCAGGCCGGTTATCGCCAGTCGCTGCAGGATCACATCGTCGGCATGATCGCCGCTGGCGTCGGTGCGAGTGTGATCGACAAACCCGGCGGAATTTTCGTGCGCCACGCCGACCAGATCGCGAGCGAGGATCGCATCCTGCTGCAGTCGGTCGCGCGTGTGATCATCCGCGACGATGTCGGATCGCTCGCCGAGCAGATCAACCAGCGCGGTTCGATCGAGGCGCGCATGCCGCGCTTCAAGCCCAATACCCTGGCGCGTGTCGACAGTACGCCGCTGCAGCAATTGCGCCGCGACGATCTGTTGCTGGAAAACGGCAGCGGCGGATTTTCCGCCGACGGTCGCGAGTACGTCATCGTCACCACCCAAGCGCAGCGCACGCCGTTGCCGTGGGTCAACGTGCTCGCGAATCCGCAATTCGGCTGCGTGATTTCCGAAAGCGGGCAGTCGTATACTTGGAGCGAGAACGCGCACGAATTCCGCCTCACGCCGTGGCAGAACGATCCCGTCAGCGACAGCGCGGGCGAGGCGGTTTATCTGCGCGACGAGGACAGCGGACATTTCTGGTCGCCGACACCGCTGCCGAGTTGTGGCGTGTCGAACTACATCACGCGGCATGGTTTCGGCTACAGCATTTTCGAGCATGTGGAGCAGGGCATCCGGAGCGAGTTGTGCGTTTATGTCGCGCACGATGCGCCGATAAAATTCCTGCGCCTGCGCCTGCATAACCAGAGCGGTTACGCGCGGCGTTTGTCCGCCACGGGGTATGTCGAATGGGTGCTCGCAGATTTGCGTGCGCGCTCGGCAATGCACGTGCTCAGCGAGATCGATACCGAGACCGGCGCGTTGTTCGCGCGCAATGCCTACAACATGGAATTCGCCGATCGTATCGCGTTTTTCGATGTCGATGACTCCACGCGCACGCTAACGTGCGACCGCGCCGAGTTCATCGGCCGCAACGGCAGCTTGCGCAGTCCGGCGGCGATG
>JANXUW010000093.1 GCA_025351985.1 Pseudolysobacter sp. | reverse complement strand
CAAATTCTCCTTTTGGAGCTTCAGTTCCTATATAAGTTTCCCCCGTTGGAACATTTATTCCACTTGTATAAATTTTAAAATGATGAATTAGTGCTTCCATTGACTGCTTTATTTCTGTTTTTGTGGGAGGACAAATCTTATTATCTGAAGTTTTAATTAATCCTTGTGGTATTTTGTTTAAACATTGGTGAATTATATGTAAAGATTGTTTCATTTCTTCAACTCGCACTAAATACCGATCATAACAATCACCATTATAACCTACTGGAATTGTAAAATCTAACTCATTGTAAATTTCATAAGGTTGGCTTTTTCGTAAATCCCAATTTAAACCTGAGCCTCTAAGCATTACACCACTAAATCCCCAATCCATAGCATCTTTTGCTGAAACAACACCAATATCTACTAATCTTTGTTTCCATATTCTATTTTCAGATAACATTTCTTCAATTTCAATTAATTTAACATTAAATTGTTCAATAAAAATATAAATATCTGATAATAAGCCTATAGGAATATCTGAATGAACTCCACCAGGTCTAAAATAAGCGGCGTGCATCCTTGCTCCCGAAACTCTTTCATAAAATTCCATCAATTTTTCACGTTCTTCAAAAGCCCAAAGCATAGGTGTCATAGCTCCAACATCCATCGCATGGCAGCCTACAGCTAATAAATGATTTAAAATTCTAGTTATTTCAGCAAAAATAACACGAATATATTGAGCACGTTTAGGAATTTTACAATTTGTTAATTTTTCAACTGCTAAGCAAAAAGAATGTTCTTGAGCTAACATAGAAACATAATCTAAACGATCGAAATAAGGTAAAGCTTGTAAATAATTTTTATATTCTATAAGTTTTTCAGTTCCTCTATGTAATAAACCTATATGAGGAGTTGCTTTTACAACAGTTTCTCCTTTTAATTCTAATATTAATCTAAGAACGCCATGTGCAGCAGGATGCTGCGGTCCGAAATTTAAAGTAAAATTTTTTACTTTTTTAATTAAATTTTTTTTTTTTAAACCCATTTAAAAAATTTATTAAGCCTAAGTAGACTTGAACTACTGACCTTGCACTTATCAGGCACATGCTCTAACCAGCTGAGCTATAGGCTTTTAATAATTAATTAAATTTTAAATTAGTCATAATTAAGTAATGATATTGTGCGGTTGGAATTGCCATTAATACAATTGGCATAAATCCATGATTTACGCCACAAATTTCACTACATTGACCAAAAAATAAACCAAAACGTTTTATAAATAGATTGGCTTGATTTAATCTTCCAGGACAAGCATCAACTTTAACACCGAAAGAAGGAATAGTCCAACTATGTAATACATCTACAGCAGTAATTAGTAATCTTAAATGGGTATTAGTTGGTAATACAACTCTTTTATTTGTTTCAAGAACTCTAAAATATCCCATTGTAGTACTTTCTTTTAAAGTTTCATTAGAAAGCATATAACTAGAATATTTTAAATTGTGTGTTTTTGAACAAGAATTAAAATCTGAAATTTCATAACTCCAATACCATTGATGGCCTAAAATTTTTAGAGTTAACTCTGGATTTGAAATTTCATCTAAGCTATACAGTAAAGAAAAAGAAGGTGACGCTAAACTTAATAAAATAAATGCAGGAATAGAAGTCCAAATAATTTCAATTGTATTTGAGTGAGTAAAATTTGCCACTTGACTGTTATCAACTTCAGTAAAGTTAGTAATTATAGATACTAATAACCAACCTACTAATAATACAATACTAATAATTACAAATAACAAATGAAGATTAAATAAAAAAATACCCTCCATTGTTGTAGTTGCAGGATCTTGAAATCCTAATTGGTATCTCGAAGCAGCATCTCCTAACCAATTAAAAGAAATTAGAAGATCTGTCGCAAAGTTTAATACTTTAGTTAAATTTTGAATCATTTAAAAACTTATTCTAATTAAGCTTAATTTTCGCAATACTTAACTCTTTTAGTGCCAATCTAAGGCTTTTACATACCAAACATAAAAAAATCCTATTCCTAACTCAATTAAAAAATCAATCATTGACCAAAAGCCTAATAAATCTAATTTAGAGATCGAAACACACCATGGAATTAAAAACATTATTTCAATATCAAAGATAATAAATAAAATGGCAATAACGCAAAATCGAACATCAAAAGTATGCCGAGAATCTTCATAGGGTTCAAATCCACATTCATACGCAGATAACTTTTCTACTTCTGGATTTTGTCTCGCTAAAAAATAAGAAGCACCAATAATAACTATTGTTAATGCTACAGCGATTAATAAAAATATTAAAATGATTAAATACTCTTGTTTTACTAACGAGTTATTTGTTGAATATCCAATTAAATTTATATAATGTCTCATAATTACTTAATAGATTTATAATAATCTTTTTCTTGCAGTTCTCGCATTAGTATGAGTTCGCTGCCCTCTAACAGGTAAACCATATGTTTTTCGAAGTCCTCTGTATGATTTTATAGAAATAAGTTTTTTAAAATTTACTTGTTTTAATTTTTTTAAGTTATTTCCTAATGGAACACTCAAAGATTCTAATATTTTTACTAGTTTATTAATTTGTTCATTTGATAAATTTCTAACTTTAAGGTTCTTTGAAAATCCTAATTTTTTACAAATTAAATTTGATGTTGAATTATTTATTCCATAAATATATGTTAGAGCGAAAAATACCGATTTTTCATCTGGTATTTTAGATTCAAATATGTAAATCATTAAAAATACAATAACTCAATTAAATTATTCACACTACTATGTATAGAAGTTAAAAAAAAATTAGGATAAACTCCAACTAGTAAAGTTCCAATTAATAATGGCCCAAACACTACTACTTCCCTTAAACTTAAATCTAAAAATTTTGTTGTATATTGAGTTTTTATATTTCCATAAGCAATTCTATTAAATAGCCACAACGAGTAGGCACCTCCAATAACAACACTAGTTGCTCCTAAAAATGTGATTGTAGTATTTACTTGAAAAGATCCTATTAAAATTAAAAATTCCCCTACAAAACTACTTGTTCCTGGAAAACTAATATTAGCTAAAGTAAAAAATAAAAATATAAAAATGTAAAGTGGCATAACAGAAGCTAAACCTCCATAATACTGAACAAGTCGAGTTTTATAACGATCATATACAACACCAATAACTAAAAAAAGAGCACTAGCTACAAAACCATGACTTAAACTTTGTAGAATAGCACCTTCAATCCCGATCGTATTAAAACTAAAAATTCCTAAAATTACTAAATTCATGTGAGCAATAGACGTATAAGCTATAATTCGTTTAAAATCTGATTGCCGAATTGCTGTGAATGAGGTATAGATAATACCTATTAGTGCTACTGTATAAACTAATGGTGTGAAAAAAAAAGAAGCAAAGGGAAATAATGGTAAAGAAAATCTTATAAATCCATAAGTTCCCAATTTTAAAAGAACTCCTGCTAAAATTACAGAACCGGACGTTGGAGCTTCTACATGAGCTTCAGGAAGCCATAAATGAACAGGAACCATAGGAACTTTACTTGCAAACGCTAAAAAGAATGTAAACCATAAAAATTTTTGTTCCAATTCAGAAAATGAAAAAGTTAAAAGAACTTCATAATTTGTAGTTCCTACTTGAGAATAAATATATATAATAGATAATAACATTAAAACGGATCCTAATAAAGTGTATAAAAAAAAATAATAAGCAGCTAGTATTTCTCTGTCTCTGGATCCCCAAATACCCACAATTAAAAACATCGGAATTAAAACACTTTCAAAAAAGATATAAAATAATAATAAATCTAAAACACAAAAAGCACCAATTAAAAAAAATTCTAAAATTAAAAACGCTATTAAAAACTCTTTTAAATGTGTTGTAACACTGTTCCAACTAGTTAATAAACACAAAGGTATCAACAAAGTAGTTAACAATAAAAAAAATAGTGAAATACCATCTAACCCTAAAGTAAAACTTAAATTTAATTCAGGAAACCAATTAATTTTAGTTACAAATTGAAAAGAACCGAAAGATTTATTAAAAAAAAACCAAATAAGTATAGAACAAAAAAATGATAAAAAAGTTGAGTTTAATGCAACAATTTTAAGCAAGTGTTCTTCTTTTGAAGGTATAAAAATTAATACCAAAATTCCGGAAAGTGGAAATAATAAAATGTATAATAATAAATTATTTATGTTTAACATGAGTTACATTTTATAGGATTCGAACCTATGACCATCAGTTTAGAAAACTGTTGCTCTGTCCAACTGAGCTAAAAATGCTTTAATAATGAAAAAGGGATTTGAACTCGTCGACGCGCGCTCGGCACACCGATTGCTCTCGGGGTGCAATCGAGCTGCAATCGGCCCGTGCTCCGATCGCCTCAGCGCCTGTGCGCGAGCGAGGCGGAGCGCCGGAGATCTGGAGACCTGGAGAAGAAATGCCCATGGAAAGCGCGATCCCTGACGGCGACGGCGCGAGTGAAGCCCCCCGAGCGAGGCCCCCCGGCTCGGCGACGCGACGGCTCCTCTATCGCTGGTTCGTGGAGTACAACCCGCTCTATCTCGTCAGCGCGCTGCTCGTGCTCGGCGGCCTGATGATGATCTCGCGGGGCCAGGCCGACCAGGGCACGATGAGCCCCGAGGTCGGCGCCATCCCGGTGATCGCCGAGGTCTATGCGGCGGTGTTGATCGCCGGCGCGGCGCTGCTGACGCGCCTCGGGCAGCGGCGACCCGCGGTGATGCTGGCGCTGATCACGGCCCTTTACCAGTGCGATCTGACGCTGTTCACCGAGCGTTCGGTCTACCTCGGGTTCGCCGGTGAGCTCGCAGCGCTGGCGTGGCTCGTCGTCTTCGTCGTCAAGCTCCATGCGCTCGCGTGGGCGATGCGGGTGCGACTGTCCCGCTCGGCGGCCTCCGTCGCAGCGTTCGGCGCGCTCGGGCTCGCGGTGCTGCCGCACGGGTTGAGCCAGGGTGATCCGACCCGCACCAGCGCTCTCATCGCGCTCTGGCTCTTCTCTCTCTGCGCCGCCGGACTCTGGACCTCGCGGGCGGTGACGAGCGCTGACCCGCTCGACGCCTGGGGGCGCACCGTCCTCGCGCGGACCGTCAAGGCAACGTGGCTGATGTGGGCCACGCTCGCGCTCATTCACGTGGTCTTCTGGTGCGTCGC
>JANXUW010000092.1 GCA_025351985.1 Pseudolysobacter sp. | reverse complement strand
GATCGCCGCTGACGACTGTGCCGGCATGCACCGGTAACGCGGTGATGTCGTTGAATAGCACATCGTCGATGTTGAGACCGCCACTGCCGGCGTAATCGATCGTGGGTTTGCCAGGTTGAGAGACGATGCTGCGATACATTCTCAAGTAAGAATCGGCATCGAGTTTGAACACCTGATAGGCACCGATGCTGTTGTGGGCGAAGGTGGAATTGCCGAAGTCGAAATTCGCACTCTCGCCGAGAATGAGTTGTTGGGTGAGCTGGTTGTCGGCAACCAGCGTCGTGTTGAGGATGTTGTCTCCGTCACCGCCGGCAGAGTGAATGAGTTGGCCCGCGTGGTTGTAACGCAGGCTGATATTCCTGCCGAGCAGGAGCCCATTTTTGCCAACAAAAATGATTGCGCCGCTGGTCGGATTGAAATGAATATCCTGCGCGGTATTGTCGGATACTTGGTTGCATGGTGCATCGGCGGCACACGCAATCGCACCCAAACCGACGACATGGCTGCTCGCGCAGCCGACCGTATTATCGCCATTCAAATCGGCAATACCGACCACGAGATCGCCGCCACTGGGGCTGGGGTAGTCCACGTAAATGGCCGCACCTTCGGCTGCCACATTGTGTTCGATAAGAAAGTTGAACGCGCACAATTGCGCTGCGGAAGTGCCAGCCAGATTGTCCTCGTATGGCTTGAGATAAAGCGCACCACCGTTGATCGTGGCAACGTTGCCTTGCACATTCACCGGGCGCTCGGCGACCGTGGTGAACAGGTCCAGAACCGCATCCTTATTGGGATGGATCAAGTTCGCGATAACCGCGATGCCGCCGCCGTGCGCTGCAGAATTGTTCGTGACCACGCCGGCGGTATCGGCGCCATGCGAGTTGTCGCCGGGCGATCCGATATCCGCGATCGCCGGCCCCATTATGAGGATGCCGCCGCCGTAACCGTTGGCCGCCTTATTGGAAATCACCTGAGTCTGGTCGGCGACCATGATCAAATGCGTATTGCCCTCGATGTAGATGCCGCCACCACCGCCATAACCACTGCCCACGAACGTGGCGCTATTGCCGATGATGTGCGAATTCGCCAGCAATGCAAGCGTGGCATTGCCCGACGGACCGATATTGATGCCGCCGCCGATGTCGGCTTTGTTACCGATGACCGTCGTGTTGTCGAGCGTGAGCGCACCGGCCCCGCCAAAAAAAATGCCACCGCCCGCGCACGTCTGGCAGTTGCCGCCGGTGATGCCCAGGTAGCGCAAAGTGACGTTACTGGTGCCGGTGATCGTGATCACGCTGGCCGTGGTTTCCTGCGCGCCATCGATCGTCACCACAGCGCCGCTCGCGGGTGGAACGCCGTCACCGGCCAGGCCCGCGCCGCAATTGTTCGAGTCGTTACTTCCGATCAGCGTTAGGGTTCTGTCGGCGATCGTCAGCGGTATCTTCCACGCATGTTCGTTGGTGATGACGATCTTCGCGCCCTGACACGGTAGATGATCGATCGCGTCCTGGATCGTGTTCCAGTCGCACTTGCTGTCGTGCGAGGTGTCGCCGACATACAACGTCGGCGCCGGCACGATGGAAGAGCATGCGGGGATGGCGGCGGCGTGATTCGCGCCAAGCAGGCAGATAGTAAGCACGACGATGGACAAACGCAAAAGCGTGAGCATGACCGGATCCTCGAATGGACAAGAGCATTGACTGCTTCGAGGAACGGGATTCGCTTGGAAAAAGCGCCATGTTAAGACCGGCGCATTTTTTGAGAGAAGTGAGATTACCCATATCAAGAATTGACATGGGAGCTCGGAGAATAAAATTTCAAGCCGTGGTTTCGATGCGCTCCACGCGCTGGAATCCGCGCGGCAACAAACCGCCGCGGCCGGCGCGGTTGCCGCCGTATTCGACGAGATCGTTCCACTTCAAAATCAGCTTGCGATTGCCGGCGTACAGCGTGACTTCACCACGACTTTCCGCGACCACGGCGATGCCGACCAGACGCTCGCCTTCGGCCAGTTTCGCTTTCGGAATCTCGATCAGTTTGTTGCCTTTGCCGCCCTTGTCGAGCTCGGGCAATTCGGCCACCGAGAACATCAGCACATGCCCGCCGCTGGTGGCGACGACGAGGCGATCGCGCGCGGTATCGGCAACAAGCGCGGGCAACAGCACGCGTGCTTTATCGTCCATCGAGAGGATTTGCTTGCCGGCTTTTTTCTGTCCGACCAGCGCCTCGAAACCGATCACAAAACCGTAGCCGAGATTCGATGCGAGCACGAGTTTCTGCTCGTTCTCGGCCGCGATCAGCGTATCGAAATGCGCGCCGGCCGGCAGGCTGAAACGCCCGCTCAGCGGCTCGCCGTTGCCGCGCGCCGAGGGCAGCGAATGCGCGGCAGCCGAATAGCTGCGGCCGGTCGAATCGATGAATGCCACTTGCTGCGTGGTGCGTCCGCGCGTGGTCGCGAGCAGGCTGTCGCCGTCGCGATAATTCAGACTGGCGCCGTCGACATCGTGACCTTTCGCCGCGCGCACCCAGCCTTTTTCCGACAGCACGATAGTCAGCGGTTCGGACACCACCAGCGCGCTTTCGGCCAGCGCCTGCGACACCGCGCGTTCGACCAGCGGCGAGCGGCGCACGTCGCCGAATTTCAGCGCATCGGCTTTCAGTTCATCCTTGATCAGCGTCTTCAAACGCGCTTTCGAATTCAGCAGCACATTGATGCGCGCGCGTTCTTCTTCGAGTTCGTCGCGCTCGCCGTTGATCTTCATTTCTTCGAGGCGCGCGAGCTGGCGTAGCCGTGTTTCGAGGATGTAGTCGGTCTGATCCTCACTGAGCTTGAACCGAGCCATCAAGACCGGTTTCGGTTCTTCCTCGGTGCGCACGATGCG
>JANXUW010000081.1 GCA_025351985.1 Pseudolysobacter sp. | reverse complement strand
TGTCTCACCTCATTGACACATTCCGTTGTCATGGGATGAATCTCAGTGCTTCTTGCGGGGGATGCGCGTCCGGGATCGGTGTGTCGTGGAAAAGGCTACGCGTGCGTCGGTGAGCGATATCCTATTTCTGCCCGTAACTTTCGCAGGCGCAAATCCACTTTTAAATACGAGCTCATTGAGCAAGCGAGTAAAATACTCTCTGGGAATCTACAGCGAAGCGCTTTCAAATCTTCAGCGTATCCGTGCCGCGCAAGGAATCCAACCCATCAATGTACGGCCCGCAATGCTGTCTGCGGCCGCAAACGCCGCAGTTCACCTACTGTTGCGGGCATATGCAGAAGGACTGAGAATCGTCCTGTCCCGCTATGTCCACGCTCTTTTCGATTCTCAGCGTGACCGCCCACGTCTAACGGTACCGTGGTTGCTCATTAGCCATGGGCGTGGAACACCAGAATCCGTTCGCATAGTGTGGGCGCGCGACAATGCGAAAGCATAACTCGCGATTGCTGGCCCAGTCGCACCACGCGAGAGGTGCGAAAGGTCTTTACTATCGGTCTGAACTAGGCAAGAACGAAAGGCCAAACTCGGGTCCCAAACTCCCGAGAACAAACATGCATAAGTTTGTCTGCGCCGCGGTCAAATGTGACCAAGTTTGTCTGCTCATCAACCAAAAATGCTCGAACTTAAGTGCGTAGGCTCAAACCTGCGCAGACTTATCTTCCTCAGGCTCAACGGATAGGGCTTTCGTTTTGAAATGCGTTTTTTTATTAATCAGATACATACAAAGATCGAAACTAAGTGCGGTGAACAGCACTCGGTATCGGTTATCAATCCCATGCGACTGCTTGGCGAAAAGCAGCTGCAGCCGATCTCACTGACACGACTGACTGAGTTCAGCGGTCGCCGCTGGATCCGTCATGTCGGTCGTGTCGGGCGCATATACGCGTACGCGCTTGATCCATGACAAGTGGCTGGGCATCACCTCGCAGACTCTTGCCAGAAGCGTCGACGCGTTTGTCATCTGCAAACGTTTCACGCGAACGGTGCCGCTCAAACTGTCCGCATGTGCTTCGACCAGGCCGTCCTTCAAACCGAGATTCGACAGACTCGTTGCGAATGGCGTGTGTGTGTCGCCCGGACTGGTTTTCATGCTGTTGATTGCAGGAACCCTGAAATCGATTGCATACAACGTCCCTCCCATCGCTGCGGCAACCGCCAGGGAGGCAACAATTGTCGTCAAGATGCGCAATTGCATGTGATCTCTCCAGATAGCAGCATGTCTGCCCATTAGCTATAACATGGTCGAGATCGAGCAATTGTTCCAAACGCATGGCGTTCAGCCGCGATGGATTGACCTGAAGTGATCATAGGGTGCTTCAATCAATGCAATCGTTATAAACGATTTCATCTATCGGCATGCTTGGGCCATGATCGACTGGCTAGTTGAATTAGAACTTCCGAAGGAGAGAGTCATGTCAACCGAATCGAAGTGCCCGTTCCCGGGCGTAGCTCGCAAGGCGCAAACGAATACGCAATGGTGGCCTAACCAGCTCAACCTGAGCATGCTGCATCAGCACTCGTCATTGTCCGACCCGATGGTGGAGGATTTCGACTACGCGAAAGAATTCAAGACCCTCGATCTCGATGCAGTCATCAAGGACCTGCATGCATTGATGACTGATTCGCAGGATTGGTGGCCGGCCGACTACGGTCATTACGGGCCGCTCTTTATCCGTATGGCTTGGCACAGCGCAGGCACCTACCGCATTGCCGATGGTCGCGGTGGCGCCAGCGCGGGCGAGCAGCGATTCGCGCCGCTCAATAGCTGGCCGGACAACGGCAATCTCGACAAGGCACGCCGCCTGCTCTGGCCGATCAAACAGAAATACGGTCGCAAGCTTTCATGGGCGGATCTGATGATTCTGGCGGGCAACGTCGCGCTCGATTCGATGGGTTTCAAGACCTTCGGTTTTGGCGGCGGTCGCGAGGATATTTGGGAGCCGCAAAACATCGACTGGGGCCCGGAGTCCACGTGGCTCGGCGACGAGCGCTACAGCGGCGACCGTGAACTCGCCAATCCGCTAGGCGCGGTGCAGATGGGCCTGATCTATGTGAACCCGGAAGGCCCGAACGGCAAACCCGACCCGCTCGGCTCGGCGCGCGACATCCGCGAAACCTTCGCGCGCATGGCGATGAACGACGAGGAAACCGTCGCGCTCGTCGCCGGTGGTCATACGTTCGGCAAATGCCACGGCGCCGGCGACGCCAGCCAAGTGGGAGTCGAACCCGAAGGCGCGAACATCGAGGAGCTTGGCCTGGGCTGGAAGAACAGTTTCGGTAAAGGTCACGGCTTCCATGCGATCACCAGCGGCTTGGAAGGCGCATGGACTCCCCACCCCACGCAGTGGGACAACGGCTACTTCGAAACCCTGTTTGGTTACGAATGGGAACTGACCAAGAGCCCCGCCGGCGCACAGCAGTGGAAGCCCAAGGGCAATGTTGCAGCGGACGCCGTGCCGGATGCGCACGACCCGAACATACGCCATGCGCCGATGATGACCACGGCCGACCTCGCCCTGCGCATGGACCCGGCCTACGAAAAGATCTCGCGTCGCTTCATGGCCAACCCGACGGAATTCGCCGACGCCTTTGCACGCGCGTGGTTCAAACTGACTCATCGCGACATGGGCCCGGTAAGCCGCTACCTTGGCCCCCTCGTGCCGAAAGAAACGCTGATCTGGCAGGATCCGATTCCAGCTGCGAGCGGCGCGGTGATCAACGCGCACGACATCGCTGCGCTGAAGACCAAGCTGCTTGCCTCGGGTCTGTCCATACCGCAACTGGTGAATACGGCCTGGGCATCGGCTTCCACTTTCCGCGGTAGCGACAAACGCGGCGGTGCCAATGGCGCCCGCCTCCGCCTCGCCCCGCAGAAAGACTGGGCGGTCAATCAGCCAGCTGAACTCGCGAAAATCCTCGCGACGCTGGAAAGTATTCAGAAGGAATTCAACGCCGCACAATCCGGCAAGCACGTCTCGCTCGCCGATCTGATCGTGCTGGGTGGCGCTGCTGCGATTGAAGCGGCCGCAAAGAAGGCTGGTCACGATATCACCGTGCCGTTCGCGCCGGGCCGCATGGACGCCTCGCTGGAACACACCGATGTCGAATCGTTTGCGGTGTTGGAACCGGTCGGTGATGGCTTCCGCAACTACGTGGCCAAGGGTTTCGAAAGCTCGACGTCCGACCTGCTGCTGGACAAGGCCAACCTGCTGAAATTGACGGCACCCGAAATGACGGTGCTTGTCGGCGGCTTGCGCGTACTCGATGCGAATGCCGGGCATAGCCAGCATGGAGTATTCACCAAGCGGCCCGGCACCTTGACCAACGACTTCTTCGTCAACCTGCTCGATATGCGCACGGCATGGCAGGTGGCTGACAAGGATGCTGGCACGTTCGAAGGTCGCGATCGGACCACAGGCGAGGCCAGGTGGACGGCCACCGTTGCGGATCTGGTCTTTGGTTCAAACTCGCAGTTGCGAGCACTCGCCGAAGTCTATGCGTCCAATGATGGGCAAGCCGCATTCGTGAGTGACTTTGTCGAGGCTTGGAACAAGGTGATGAACCTGGATCGCTTCGATCTGAAGTAATCCACGCTAGAAGTCAGGTTTCACCATCGCATAGCCTCGATTCGGTTACGAATAATTCGGAGCCGAATCGAGGCGCATGAATGTGCAAGGCCGAGGGGCTAATACGGTGCATCGGCAATCCTTCATTGTTCATCCATGTCGGTAGCCCTCCTACCGGATTTTCAGCAATAAAAAAGCCCCGGTCGCGAACGACCGGGGCTTTGCAAAAAACTTTAGTGTTTTTGCGACTTACAGCGGCTGTACTTCGTCAGCCTGCTGGCCTTTCTGACCCGGCACAAC
Organism: Pseudolysobacter sp.; assembly: GCA_025351985.1. Lineage (GTDB taxonomy): Bacteria > Pseudomonadota > Gammaproteobacteria > Xanthomonadales > Rhodanobacteraceae > Pseudolysobacter. Next base: position 2,812 of record JANXUW010000081.1, on the reverse strand, counting down.
CTTGAAGCTGACCTTCTGGCCTTCCTGCAGCGACTTGAAGCCGCTTGACTGGATGGCGCGGAAGTGCACGAAAAGGTCGTCGCCGCTGTCACGGCTGATGAAGCCGAAGCCCTTGGCGTCGTTGAACCACTTTACCGTACCGGTTTCACGCTCTGACATAACTAACTCCTGGAACATATGATTGATATAACGACAAGATATTTCGTCGTCGATTACTGAGTGTGCAAGGAGTAAATACAGCGAGGTGAAACGTGCAGAAGATCGAAACCAACCACATCAGGCCACGATTCACAGTGACCCCAGCAAACACAGTGAGTGGATATTACGGTAGTCCCAAAGAAAAAGCGAATAAATGCAAACAACTGACTTAACGAATCCTCAACGCTTGCGGCATGGCACTGCACATTGGTCACGGCGGACTGTTGATCGCACGCCTCATAAGCAACGCAACACAATGAAATTTATGAGTATTCTATAATTGTCACGATGCCAATATATGGCTTGAATCATGCCGCCGCAGCTTTTTTTCGGTCCAGCCATACTTCCAGCCCTTGCGCATTCAGTTCAATGTCCATCGCCAAAAGTTCGCGCATGTGCGCGGCATCCATCCTGCAACCATGCGCTTCGGCCCGCCCGATATAGAGGTCGGCAAGCTGCGCCATGATCTGAGTATGCCGATCGGCAGCGCCTGAATTTGCATTCGCGATATCGACCATTGCCTGAATCTGTTCGATCAGATTCTCGGCGAGCCGCGGCACATCAGTGATACGGCTGTAATGCGTTAGGAACATCGCCTCCGGCGAATATGTGAGCATGCGTTCGATCGAGGCACGCAGCGCATCGGGTTCGAACTGCACGGGCGTGCTGGTCGGAATGATGAATGCGCCCCGCTCCGTATCGAATTCGCGATACGACAATCCAAACGTATCGCCGGTAAAAAACGAACGACTGCGCTCATCGTAAATGCAGATGTGGTGGCGCGCGTGTCCCGGCGTATCGAGACACAGCAATAATCGTCCAGCGAGATCGATGACAAAACCATCTCCCGCCTGCACCACACGCTCCTCCGGCACCGCGATCAATTCGCCATAACTGCGCTGGATTTCCTCGGGGCCGTAAACCGCGGTGGCGCCGGCGATCAATTGCGTCGGATCGATCATGTGGCGCGCACCGCGTGGATGCACGATCAATTGCGCGTTCGGCAGTTCGCGCATCAGCATGCCTGCGCCGCCAGAGTGATCGAGGTGCACATGCGTGAGGATCACGTAATCGACATCAGCCGGCGTCAGACCTTCCGCCGACAATGCCGCCAGCAATCCGGGTACCGAATAGTTGGTGCCGACATCGACGAATGCCGCGCGTCCTTGCTCGACAATCAGATGGCTCGCATCAAATCGCGGACGGAAAAAACCGGTGTCAATCGCGCTGATGCCGTGTTCGTATTCCATGCCTTGCCTCGATCAATCGTTATGTTCTTTTTGCATGATCGCAGATCGAAATGAATATCGCCGCAAGATCGACGCAATCCAGCGCGGCAACAAACTGCCCCATCAGCGGACTGCCGCGGATTCGACCACCACCGGAATCTTGCCGATGCGCGACTGCCATTCTTTCGGCCCGGTGATATGCACCGAAGTGCCGCCGGAATCGACAGCGACCGTAACGGGCATATCCTTGACCTCGAACTCGTAGATTGCCTCCATGCCGAGATCCTCAAACGCCAGCACACGTGATGCCTTGATCGCCTTCGATACCAGATAGGCCGCGCCGCCGACCGCCATCAAATAGACCGCTTGGTTGTCCTTGATCGCGGCGATTGCGGTCGGTCCACGTTCGGATTTTCCGACCATGCCGAGCAAGCCGGTTTGCTCAAGCATCTGTCGTGTGAACTTGTCCATTCGCGTGGCCGTGGTCGGGCCGGCCGGGCCGACGACTTCATCGCGCACCGGATCGACCGGACCAACGTAGTAGATAAAACGATTGGTGAAATCGACCGGCAATTTTTCGCCGCGATTGAGCATGTCGATCAAACGTTTATGCGCGGCATCGCGGCCGGTCAGCAGCTTGCCGTTGAGCAGCAGAGTCTCGCCCGGTTTCCACGTCGTGACTTCTTCGCGCGTGATCGTATCGAGATTGACACGGCGACCTTTCGACGTGTCGTAAGTCAGCTTCGGCCAGTCTTCCAGCGACGGCGGATCGAGCGTCACCGAGCCCGAACCATCAAGCACAAAATGCGCGTGCCGTGTCGCCGCACAATTCGGAATCATTGCCACCGGCAGATTCGCCGCGTGGGTCGGATAATCACGCACCTTGACGTCCAGTACCGTGGTCAAGCCGCCAAGGCCTTGCGCACCGATGCCAAGCGCATTCACTTTTTCATAGATTTCCAGACGCAATTCTTCGGCACGATTGCTCGGCCCGCGCGCGATCAATTCCTGGATATTGATCGTCTCCATCAAAGCCTCTTTTGCCAGCAGCATGGCCTTCTCTGCCGTGCCGCCGATGCCGATGCCGAGCATGCCCGGCGGACACCAGCCGGCGCCCATCGTCGGCACGGTTTTGAGCACCCAGTCGACCACCGAGTCGGACGGATTGAGCATCACGAATTTCGATTTCGCCTCCGAGCCGCCGCCCTTGGCCGCGACGATCACATCGAGTTTGTCGCCCGGCACGACCGATACGTTCACCACGGCCGGTGTGTTGTCGCGGGTATTGGTCCGTTTGCCGGCCGGATCGGCGAGCACCGATGCGCGCAGTTTGTTGTCCGGGTGATTGTAGGCGCGGCGCACGCCTTCGTTGACCATGTCTTCAA
>JANXUW010000054.1 GCA_025351985.1 Pseudolysobacter sp. | reverse complement strand
GATGACTTGGCACGTTCGACTCGTGCGCAATCTCCAGCAGCACGCCAACGCGCCGGGTGCGACCGAATGGCACCAGCACACGACAACCCGGTATCAACGCCGCAACATCCACGCCCACCGGTGGCAAGTAGTCGAACAATTGCGGCAGCGGAACCGGCACCGCTACGCGCAGGACGGTGGGCATGCCAACCTCAAATTTTGACGTGGGAGCGTGTCCATAGACAATCTGCCGAATGGGTGAAAAACAAAAAAAGCGGAGTTGCGTGACTGTTGTGATAATTCCATCACAAAGATGCGCCAAGCAGCCGCTACATATGAAGTTTTCTCCTTATCCACAATGCCTGTGGATAAGTCTGTGGATGAAAGCTGCGCGAGCCTCCAAATGGCGCGTCGCATAACGCTGCGGCTCAGCTTGGCGAATCTTTAACCAATTAGAAATATATATTGTCGATCAATGAGTTAGAGAGTGTATTCGGTTGTATACATGTGCGCATGTGACAGCTGTTGGCTTAACCTTGTAAATAGCTCAAGCCTGTGCAAAACCCGCTTGACAGCATCAAATTTGCATGAGGCAAATATGGCGTCGACAAGCACCAAGTCAACGCGGCTGCGGCTGGCGCGTTGTTGACGATACCTGCAAGCCTTTGGCCGATTCCGTTACCATGCATCAGCTACTCACCGCCATCAATGAACAGAGCTGGACAGCACGACGGGTGGATACCGTAAAGGCCGACGAGCGCGCGCTCGACCAATTCCTCAAAGCGGTGGAAAGACGCGCGTTGCGCATGGCCGATATGGCGACCGGCAATCGCGAGGAAGCTTTGGATCTGGTGCAGGACGCGATGTTCGGTTTCGTCCGGCATTATGCCGCCAAACCATCGGCCGAATGGGCGCCTTTATTCTATCGTGTACTGGATAGCCGTTTGAACGATTGGCATCGTCGTCGTCAGGTGCGCAGTCGCTGGATGAGTTTTTTCAGTTCGGCGCCGGCGGACGACGAAATGGATCCGGTCGCACAAGCGCCGGATCTGCAGGAACCCGGCCCGCTGGCACGCGTGGCCGGAAACGAAATCGGGCAAGCGCTCGAAGCGGCCTTGGTGCGGTTGCCGCTGCGCCAGCGTCAGGCCTTTCTGTTGCGCATGTGGGAGGGCTTGGACGTGGCAGCCACGGCAGTCGCGATGCGCTGCAGCGAAGGCAGCGTCAAGACGCATCTGTCACGCGCGCTGGCCCACTTGCGCCGCGACTTGGAGGCACATTATGAATAATGAAAATGATTCCGCGTGGCTAACACAAGCCACGACGGCGCTGGATGAGTCGGCCCGCGATCTGGATGCGGCAACCCTGTCGCGACTGAATCGTGCGCGCCAGGCAGCGCTGCAACAAAAACGCAGTCGTCGTTTATCGTGGATGTTGCCGGCCGGATTGGCCAGCGCCTGCGCGATGGTGCTGGCGATCGGTGTCTGGCACGGCGCGGTTCGTGAGCCGGAATTGCCGACCTTGCCCAACGCCGAGTTGGCGCACAGCGTGAATTGGAGCAATGGCGCCGACGATCTGGAAATGGTCGCCAATGAAGATAATATCGAGCTGTATCAGGATCTGGATTTTTATGCATGGCTAGACACGCAGAATCAGGAACACGACGGCTAGGTTTGCTGGTATTCGTGTTTGCTGCCGGCGTCGGCTCGCTGGCGGCGAATTCGGCGCCGCCGCCGGCTGCCGTGAACAAGGTGTCGGCACCGAGTGTGCCTTCGCCGGGTGCGGCAACAGCCACGGCAGCGCCCAAGCCAGGTTCGAACTCGGCGACGCCCAGTGCGGCGCTGCTCGAATATCTCGGCGAGTTTTCGGACAACAACGGGGAGTGGACCGATCCGGCCAGTCTGGATGATACCGGCCTGCTGGATCGACCAGAGAGCAAGCGGCAAAAAGGCAGAAGCGATGATGGCACAGCACAAAATTAGCGGATTTTTTCTGCTGCTTTTGCTCAGTATTGCGTTGCACGCGCAACAGCCGCTGAGCGGCGCTGCCGTGCCGCAAGCAGCAGCGCAAAATGCAACAGCGCCTGCAAGCCCGCTTGCCTGGAGCAGCCTGAGTCCTGCGCAACAAGAGGTGCTCGCGCCGCTCAAGAAAAACTGGGAGCAGTTGCCTCCCGATGCGCAGCAGCGCATGCAGCGCGGCGCTTCGCGCTGGACCCAGATGACACCGGAACAACGTGGCAATACCCAGCAGCGATTCCAGAAATGGAATGCGCTCACGCCCGAGCAGCGCGGCCAAATACGCGAGCGCTATCAACGCTTCAGCACCTTGCCACCGCAACAGCAGCGCCGTTTGCGTCAGACCTATCAGCGGTTTAGTGCGCTGCCGCCCGAGCAGCGGCAAACATTGCGCGCACGCTGGAACAGCATGTCACCGCAGGAGCGTCAGGCAGCGCTCGCCCAAGCACGCACACAAGCAGCACCGCACATCGCACCCAAGGCCGAGGACGCACCGAACAAACCCACGCCAGTCAAACCGAAACCTGGCGCGCGAATGCATCCGAAAGCGGCAAGAGTCGACAAGCAACACCAGTGATGCCCGCGGCAAGAAATCAGACAGCGTGCCGATGAACGCGGCAGGATTCGCCTGATTGCCGAGAATATTGTTACGGTGTGCAGCTCTCGAACGTGGTGTAGAACACCTTGTCGGGATTTGCCACTACATCAAACGGCGCGCTGGTCGCCGATAGTGCTGGCTGATCCGCCGCGACAGCGGTCAATTGCAGCGCTGCCACAGCAGTGCGGAAAGATCTGCCACCGCTGAAAGTAGCCACGCCGTTGCTCACCGTTTGTGCGCCGAGTGAGGTGCCGCTGCATGCCGACGCCGCGAGCGTAATGACGCTACTGCTGTCGCTGATTACGACATTCTGGAACTGATCCAGCAAAGTCACCGTGATATTGCTCAACGCCTGATCCTGCATGATGTCGGACGGCTGCGTCGC
>JANXUW010000050.1 GCA_025351985.1 Pseudolysobacter sp. | reverse complement strand
CGTGTCGAGGCGCGCGGTGAGACCGATGCGGACATTGTCATAGCGATCCGTGCCTGAGCCATGCACGCGCACGCTGCGTAGTTTTTCTGCCAAATCAGCATCGTCGGTGAAGATCGCGCCGCCGTCGCCGTAACATCCCAGTGGCTTGGCTGGAAAGAAACTGGTCGCGGTTGCCAGCGCCAGTGTGCCGAGGCGCTTGCCCTTGTAGGTCGCGCCGAAGGATTGCGCGGCGTCGTCGAGCACGAACAATCCGTTCTCTTTCGCAACAACTGCAACTGCATCGTGATCCGCGCTCTGGCCGAACAGATCGACCGGAATCACGGCCTTGGCCTTGAGGCCCAGAGGGGTGCCGGCTTTGACGGCGGCGCGCAACAGATCACCGGTGGAGATATGCGCCAGGCCGAGTTCGGCCTTGAGCTTTACCGCCTGGGTACCCTTGCCCGAGCCGGGCGCGCCAAGTAGGACGATACGCATGCATTCCTTCTTTGTATTTCATGGTGCGCACGCTGCCGCGACAGGATGGAATCTGGCACGATAGCGCAGGCAAAAGTCCGCTTTTATTTCAATCGCGTTGCTAACCTAGCGGCTGCGACACGGATAGTCAAACCAACCACCGATTATACGATGAGGATACGGCTGATGAGCAAAGGCAACCTGTTGTACGCGCAATCCGGCGGCGTCACGGCGGTGATCAACATCACCGCCTGCGCAGTGATCGAGACCGCGCGCAAGCACAAGGCGCAGATCGGGCGCGTGTATGCGGCACGCAATGGCATCCTCGGCGTGCTCCGCGAGGAACTGATCGATACCGCCGCCGAATCGAGCAAAAGCATCGCCGCGCTGCGCCATACGCCGGGCGGCGCATTCGGTTCTTGCCGCTACAAGCTCAAGTCGATCGAGGACAATCGCGCGCAATACGAGCGCCTGATCGCGGTGTTCAAGGCGCACGACATCCGTTATTTCCTCTACAACGGCGGCAACGATTCGGCCGATACCGCGCTGAAGATTTCGCAGATCGGCGCGGCCATGAATTATCCGATCGCCTGCATCGGCGTGCCGAAAACCGTCGACAACGATTTGCCAGTGACCGACTGCTCGCCGGGCTTCGGCTCGGTCGCCAAATACACCGCGGTTTCGATGCGCGAGGCGGCGCTAGACGTGGCGTCGATGTGTTCGTCCTCGACCAAGGTATTCGTCATGGAAGTGATGGGCCGGCACGCCGGCTGGATCGCCGCGGCGGCAGGCCTGGCCGCGCGCAAGGCCGGCGACGCGCCGCACATCATCCTGTTTCCCGAAGTGCCGTTCGATGAGGATGCATTCTTGCGCAGGGTCAAGGAAACGGTCGAACGTTACGGTTATTGTTGTGTCGCGGTGTCCGAAGGCGTGAAGCAGCGCAACGGACAATTTTTATCGGAGGTCGGCACGATCGATGCGTTCGGCCACAGCCAACTTGGTGGCGTCGGGCCACTGATCGCGCAACTCGTTCACGCCAAGCTCGGCTACAAATTTCATTGGGCGGTGGCCGATTATCTGCAGCGTTCGGCGCGCCACATCGCGAGCAAGGTCGATGCCGAACACGCGTATGCGGTCGGCAAGGCGGCGGTCGAATTTGCGCTGGCCGGACAGAACGCGGTGATGCCGGTGATCACGCGCACCTCCGATGAACCGTATCGCTGGATCGTCGAATCGGCACCACTCGACAAGATCGCGAACCGCGAGAAAAAACTGCCGCGGCGATTCCTCACCAAGGACGGTTTCGGTATCACGCCGAGTGCGCGCGCGTATCTCGAACCGTTGATCCGCGGCGAGGATTATCCGCCGTACGACAAGGCTACCGGCCTGCCGAAATACGCCGAACTCGAGAACAAGTTGATCCGCAAAAAGCTGCCGGCGTACGACATCGGTAAAAAGTAGGACGAGAGCGCTCTTGCAAAATACGTCAGGCGCGAAAAATTGTTCGTCATCCCAGCACTTCGTCATCACGGCGCGAGGAAAAGCCGTCATCTCAGCGCAGGCTGGGATCCATTTTGACCTTGGCTCTCCAACACCTGGGTTGCAGAAAGCAAGGCAAAATCAAAATGGATCCCAGCCTGCGCGGGGATGACGGCTCTTTTTGTGGGTCCGCACGTTGACTCGTCGCACTTCGACTCGCAGCACTTTGACTCGCCGCGCTAGCCCTTGCAACGGCGACTCGCCGCGCTAGCCCTTGCAACGGCGCGCTCGCTATACTCGGCCGGCTTTTGCCTATCTTGAAGCCGGCGCGGGCGCTGCCCGACGCTGGCCTGACAACTGAAAATCCTTGGGAGAGAGATCAATGTTGCAACAATACGGTATCTGGATCGCGCTGGCCTGCGCGGTTCTGGCGTTGTTATACGGTGGCTGGTCGGTGCGCTGGATCCTGGCGAAATCGCCGGGCAATGCACGCATGCAGGAAATCGCCGCAGCGATCCAGGAAGGCGCCAACGCGTACCTGAATCGCCAGTATTCGACGATCAGTGTAGTCGGCGTGATCCTGTTCATCGCGATCGGTTTTGCGCTGGACTGGCCGAGCGCGATCGGCTTCGCGATCGGCGCGATCCTGTCGGGCCTGACCGGCTACATCGGCATGTACATTTCGGTGCGCGCCAACGTGCGCACCGCACAAGCCGCCAGCGAAGGCATCAACGCCGCGCTCGCCGTGGCGTTCCGCGGCGGTTCGATCACCGGCATGCTTGTGGTCGGCCTCGGCCTGCTCGGCGTGGCCGGTTATTACATGGTGCTGCAACACTTCGGCCAGAGTCAGGAACAGGCGCTGCATTCGTTGATCGGACTGGCGTTCGGTTCGTCGCTGATCTCGATCTTCGCGCGCCTCGGCGGCGCCCTTGGTGAAGATGCCGCC
>JANXUW010000601.1 GCA_025351985.1 Pseudolysobacter sp. | reverse complement strand
TTCAAAGGCCGAGTTCTGTGGCGAGGTGAAAATGCCGCAGAAAAAATGTGGATTGTGCTAATCAAGGGACGGCCTTTCTTTCTAACCTTTGACGATTTGCCGTGGGGTATGTCGTTAGATTCGATGATTTGGCTTTGCAATTCGGTCGTGCGTGATTTACACCGTGATCTGTCTGGTAGCAGTCGCGAATGAGTATTTAGATAATTTTCAGGGGCTTCGTAAATGCAACCGATAGACTTTCGCAGCGATACGGTAACGCGGCCCAACGCGGAAATGCGCCGCATCATGGCCAGCGCCGAGGTTGGCGACGACGTATTCCACGACGATCCGAGCATCAACCGTCTCGAACATTACGCGGCCGAATCGCTGGGTTTCGAGGCTGCGTTGTTCGCGCCGAGCGGCACGCAGACCAACCTGATCGCGTTGCTCGTGCATTGCCAGCGCGGCGATGAGTATCTGGTCGGGCAGGATGCCCACACCTACAAATACGAAGGCGGCGGCGCGGCGGTGCTCGGCAGCATCCAGCCGCAACCGATCAGCAATCAGCCGGACGGCTCGATCGCTCTAGCCGACATCACCGCGGCGATCAAACCCGACGATTTCCATTTCGCACGCACGCGGTTGCTCGCGCTGGAAAATACCATCGGCGGAAAAGTCCTGGCGCTGGACTATCTTTCCGCAGCCGAAAAACTGGCGCGTGGTCGCGGCCTCAGTCTGCATCTGGATGGCGCACGGCTTTTCAATGCATCGGTCAAGCTCGGCGTCGATGCGCACGAGATTACGCGCCATTTCGATTCGGTTTCGGTATGCCTGTCGAAAGGGCTCGGCGCGCCGGTTGGATCGTTATTGCTCGGTTCGCGCGATTTCATCCACGCCGGCAGGCGCTGGCGCAAGATGCTTGGCGGCGGCATGCGCCAGGCGGGAATTCTCGCGGCTGCCGGCGAATACGTTCTGCGAAATAATGTACCGCGACTGGCCGAGGATCACGCCAATGCGGCGCTACTCGCCAATGGACTGGCGCAAGTGCCCGCGCTGAAAGTGACGTTGCCGCAAACCAATATCGTGTTCGTCGATGTCGCCGCCGAACACGCGGAAAAATTCGCGCAGCATCTCGCCGCCAGCCATGTTCTCGTCACCGGCAGCACTCGGCAACGCTGGGTTACGCATCTGGATGTCGATCACACGCAGGTCGAAACGGCGCTGCGCATCGCGCACGAATATTTCGCGGCGAATTAAGCGATTTAGGTTTGCGTGGAATGTTTTCAGTCACACGTGCGATCAAACGATCGCACGTGTGACTATCTTTGAACTGACTATTACTTCGGCCGCATATCAGCCGGCGCCTTGATCGGATCGGCCTGACGCTTCGGCAAGATCATCGGACTGGCCTGCACCTTTTTCATGATCTCGGCGATGGCGCGATCGAGTTGCGGATCCTTGCCTTGAATGGTCGAGAGTACGTCGTTGTCGACATCGATATCCGGCGGCACACCTTCGCCTTCGACGTGGAAGTTGCCGTCGAGATCGGCAATCGCGACGAACTCCGGCACTTCGACCTGGCCGCCATCAATCACCGGGCCGTAATCGCTGATGCCGACGGTGCCGCCCCACGTGCGTTTGCCGATGGTCGGGCCGAGTCCGGCTTTCTTGAACATGTACGAAAAAATATCGCCGTCCGACGCCGTCGATTCGCTGATCAACGCCGCCATGTAGCCGTGGAAGGCCTGCCCTGGATAGGTTCCGGTCACGCTCGAGTTGCGATCGAAATTGGTGCCGAGCACCTTGCGCGCGAGGCGCTCGATGATCATCGGTGAAACGTTGCCGCCACCGTTGTTGCGCACATCCACGACGAGGCCTTGCTTGGTGATCTGCGGATAAAACCACTTGATGAATTCGCGGATGCCATCGCCGCCCATATCCGGGATGTACAGATAACCGAGCTTGCCGCCGCTTTGTTGCTCGACGTAACGGCGATTGTGTTCGACCCACGCGTGGTATTTCAGCGCGGTTTCGCTGGCGATCGGTTTGACCAAAACGCTGCGCGCACCTTCGATGCTCGGCTTGGAATTCACGCGCAATTCGACCGGTTGTCCGGGCGCAGTCTGCAGCAGCCGATACGGATTATCGTTGGCCAAAAGTTCCTGGCCGTTGATCGCGATAATGTAATCGCCGATATGCACATCGATACCGACTTCGGTCAGCGGCGAACGATAGCGCTCCTCGTCGTTTTCACCCGGCATGATGCTCTTGATGCGATAACGACCGGCGCTCTTGTCGAGCTCGAAACGCGCACCGAGCAACGCGACGTTCGGTTTTTTCGGTAGCTTCAAATCGCCGCCGCTGACATACGAATGCGAGTTGTTGAGTTCCGCCACCATTTGGCCGAGCAGGTAATTCAAGTCGGAACGATCACCGACGTATTTGAGCTGCGGTTCGTATTTCGCACGCAACGCTTTCCAGTCGTAACCGTTCATGTTCGGCACGTAGAAATAATCGCGATATCGACGCCAGACTTCGCGGAAAATCTCGGCGAATTCCTGTTGCGGATCGCGCGTCATCGTCAAGCCGGAAAGGTTGATGCCTTTCGCATCCTTGCCATCGCCGCCGACATCGTAGACTTTGTAACTCTTGTCGCTTTCCACCAGCAGCTTTTCGCCATCGTCGGAGAATGCGGCATTGTCCACATTTTCAACCAGCGTCTTGTCCTTGCGATCCTTCAGGTTAAAGACGTGTATCTGCGGTTTGAAACGACCGTCGCGACCGTAATAAAAACCGTCGCTGATCGAATAGACGATGGTTTTTTTTGTCACCGCCAGCGACTGGATATTGTCGGCATCGATCGGCGCGCGCGTCAGTCGCGCGGCGAGGCCATCGAAGTCGATGCGTTCGTTGACGGCCTTGTCGTCCTTCTTGTCATCCTTCGATTTTTTCTCGTCCTTGGACTTGTCCTTGCCCGCGTCGTCGCCATCCTCGTGCGCCTTCGCCTCGTCGTTTTGCACCGGGAACGGGCTCGGTCCGTCTTTCTGCAAGGTCAATGCAAAGATGCCGACATTGCGATTCGCAGCGTAGTTGAATTCCACCGCGCTGATCTGCGGCGCCCATTCGCGTGCGCCGAGGAAATACAGGAATTTCCCGTCCGGCGAAAATGTGGGATTCGCCTCGCCGAACAGCGGATCGGTAACACGCACACTCTTGCCGCCAACCGTCCAGACAAAGATCGACGGCTGCTGGTTTTCCTCGTTCAAGGTGTAGGCGAGATAACCGCCTTTGACCGACCACGCATAGTCGCGCTGCAAGCCCAGCGGTCCTTCGCGAGCTCCTCGCTTTTGCCGGTCGCGATGTCGACCACCATCAGCCGATTGGCGCTGTCGCTGAACGCGATGCGCTTGCCATCGGGCGAGAAACGCGGGACGTATAAACGGCCATACACTTCGTGCGTGAGCTGCTTCGGCGCGCCGTTGCCGTCGGCGTCGCGAATCCAGATCGCCTCGTCGCCACTCGCATCCGAAACGTAGCCGATGCGTTGCCCATCCGGCGACCAGACCGCTTCGCGCTCGTGCGCATCCGAGCTGTGCGTGAGATTGCGCGTGATGCCTTTTTCCACCGGCACGCTGAACACATCGCCGCGCGCGACGAACAACGCACGTTCGCCATGCGGACTCAGCGCGAACTGCTCGACATGATCGGCCACGGCGACGTGTTCGGCGCGCGTCGGCACGCCATCGGTCGGCACCTGGATGCTGATCGCGCGATCCTGATTGGTGGTCGTATCGTAAATACGCAGCTCGCCGCCGAGCTCGTAGACGATATGGCCGTTGCGATCACCGCTGGCCCAGCGCACATCGAAATTGCGGTGCTTGGTCAACTGCGTGGTCTGGCTGGCGCCGGGCAGGAGCCCAAGTGCCCCGGAGGCCTTGGATGGCTGGGAGGGGCCGGCGATGTCGTAGCGAAAAAGATTGAGTACATCGTCGCGATCCGAGACGAAAAAAATCGCGTTGCCGATCCAGATCGGATCTCGATCGGTGCGCGGATTATTCGTGATATTGCGGCCTTGCTGCGTGGCCATGTCGAAAATGTACAGATCCTGCGCCCAGCCGCCTTGGTAACGA
>JANXUW010000597.1 GCA_025351985.1 Pseudolysobacter sp. | reverse complement strand
ATGACGGCGTTAGGCGCACCGTTCTTGTTATTGTTGCATCGGTGCTCACCCTGCTCGGCAGCGCGTGCAATCGCAATCCGCCGACCGCAGCAGCGATACCCGCAGCAGCACCGCCAGCCGCAACGCCTACAACAAAACCCGATGCCAAGGCGATGGCCGCGGCCGCCGCAAAAAACAAACCCGACAACGAAGGTTATCGCGAACTGGACTGGCTGGAGATGATGCCCGACGGCGATCTCGAAGCCTTGAAAAATCCGCCACCGGTGAATCACGATGGCTCGATGCGCGCGCAACAAAGCGGCTCGACCAAGACCGTGCCGATACTCGACGAACAGAAGGTCAAACTGCCCGGTTATGTCGTGCCGGTCGAGACCAACGACAGCGGCGAGATGACGGAATTTTTCTTCGTGCCGTATTTTGGCGCCTGCATCCATGTGCCGCCGCCGCCGCCGAATCAGATTTTGTATGTGCGCCTGAAAAAAGGCGTCAAGCAACCGGAAATCTGGGATCCGTACTGGGTCAAGGGTAATATCAAGATCGAACAGTTCGCTAACGATACCGCCGCCACCGCATACACGATGGATGCGGATGTGCTGATGCCGTATCAATAATCGACCACGGCGACAGTACCGATTTGCGTTTCGTGACGGTAGCGAATAGCGCCCGGAACACCAGGCGCATCGAAGCATAAAACCATGCCCGGCAGCGTCTTCGCGGTTAAACTCAGCACATGAATACTCTCACGACAAACACCCACCCGATCCGCAGCTGCATTGCCGGCATGCTGTTGTCGTTATGCGCATCGACTTACGCCGCATCCACGACCGCGACGGCGCAATTGCAGCCCGAAAAATCCGCAACCTCGCTCGTCGCAGCGGACAACACGACACAACCGGCGCAGCTGATCGAGCAAATCGACGGCGTCTACAAAAAACGCTTCGCCAACGGTCTCGTCGACGGAACCAGCTACACATCGGAAAACATTCTGGAGATCGTGCGCATCGCCGAGGATGCCGTTTATTTCAAGACCCATCTGGAGTTCTACAACGGCCACAGCTGCGCCCAGAACGGCGTGGCGCGCTTTAGCGGGGCTGGCGTTTTCGTCTTCTACGCCGAGCGCGATTCCAGCACCGACCAACAGTGTCGCCTGCAACTGGAGGTCAGCGACAAACGCGTCACGATCAAGGATCCCGATCACTCGTGCCAGGAATATTGCGGCATGCGCGGAAGTTTCGATGGCGCCACCTTCGAGCGCGGCGCACGGCGCCCCATCCGTTACATGACGTTGCTGAAAAATTCCGCCGAATACAAGGCAGCGATCAAGGCGCTGGAAACCCTGGAAAATTCCGACGCTCCGTGACGATGCAGCATGCCGGCCCTCGGTGACGTAGGCGGCATCATGTAAATGAAAACCTGATGGAGATCAGACGGTGAAGCTCGAAACGCTTTTGGGTATCGCGCTACCAATCATCCAGGCGCCGATGGCGGGCGTGCAAGGCAGCCGACTGGCGATCGCCGTATCGAACGCCGGTGGTCTCGGATCGTTGCCGTGTGCGATGCTGAATCCCGCAACGCTGCGCAATGAATTGGCCGCGATCAAAACCGGCACCAACAAACCGTTCAACGTGAATTTTTTCTGTCATACGCCGCCGCTGGCGAACACTGAACGCGAATCGGCCTGGCGAAAAATCCTCGCGCCGTATTACCGCGAACTGGGATTGAACAGCGACGAGATTTATACCTCGTCGCCACGCCTGCCTTTCAGCAACGAAGTCGCCGACCTGCTCGAAGAATTTCGACCCGAAGTAGTGAGTTTTCATTTCGGTTTGCCATCGCCCGAATTGCTCGCGCGCGTGCGCGGCTGGGGCGCGAAAATCCTGTCGTCGGCCACCACGATCGAAGAAGCCGTCTGGCTCGAGCAGCGCGGTGCGGATGCGATCATCGCGCAAGGTTTCGAGGCCGGCGGGCATCGCGGCATGTTCCTCACGCAGAATCTGGATTCGCAAACCGGTACATTCGCGCTGCTGCCGCAGATCGTGAATGCAGTGAGCATTCCGGTGATCGCGACGGGCGGCATCGTCGATGCCGACGGCGTCGCTGCAGCGTTGCGGCTCGGCGCCGTCGGCGTGCAAGTCGGCACGGCATATCTGCTTTGCCCCGAAGCCGACACCAGCATCGTGCATCGTGCCGCGTTGAAAAGCGACATCGCACGACATACCGCGCTGACCAATATTTTTACCGGCCGACCCGCGCGCGGCATCGTCAATCGCCTGATGCGCGAGCTTGGCGCAATCAATGAAAACGCCCCGGAATTTCCACTCGCCGCAACTGCGATCGCGCCGTTGCGTGCCAGGGCCGAGAGTCTGGGCAACGGCGACTTTTCACCGCTCTGGGCCGGCCAGAATACCAGCCGTTGCCGCGAAATCCCCGCAGCCGAGCTCACGCGCGAACTGGCACAAGGTTTGTAACCGCGAACCGAAAAACGCGAGCCGTGGGAAAACTGCTGGCGTGCTATCGCGTTCAACCCGGCGCACCGGCTGCGAAATCGCGAAGGACGAAAGCGCCGATTCTGCGGGTTCGGGTTCGGTTTCGCTGATCGTTATTCGTTTCAGCGCAAATAGAACCTTACGCCGGCAACCAGGTCTGGATGAACGGCGCGAGATTCGGCAGCAGATCGGTGAGCGCATGCAATACGACGATCAGCGCCAGGCTGCGCGTGCGTGCCCACAACACGCCGAACAATATGCCGGACGAATATGCCGGACGGCGAAATCACGGCGATCGAATAGGCGATGGCCCAACCGATCGTTACCGGTCCGTCCATGCCCTCCTCGCCCGCGCTGCCACGCAGGTAAAGGCCCGGCGCATGCGCCAGACCGAACAGCAACGCACCGACCAGCACGCCGGCAATCGGTGAGCGCAGGCGATCAGCGAGGCTGGTCTGCAGGGCGACACGAAACAGAAACTCTTCGGTGATGCCAACCTCGAACAACAACCACAAAAAACACACCGGCGCCGTCCACAGCAATGTAGTCAGCGGCAAATGCAGCGCATTCAGCGTGGTCAGGCCGCGACCGAACACCGCTTGGAAAGCCAGCATCGCAATACCGATGCCGATCAGCGGCAACCACAGCCATTGCGTGTGCCAACTAGTTGCCAGCCAGCGGCGCACGCCACCTGCCAGCCAGCCGACAATCAGCGCGGGCAAGACGACCATCGTGATGAGCTTGATCACCAGCAATGTCAGCGATAGCGCGGGTTCGGCCTTGATCCAGGCGTGGATCGCCGTGAACCCATAACCGAGCACACCGAGCGCGAACACCGCCAGATAAATCACGATGGCAGGCGCCGCAGGTGCAGCTGAGGGCGATTGCGCGGGCCGCACAGCGCGCGTCAAAAAAAATGCGAGCAACGGAAAAATCACGCCGAGTATGCCGAACGAAACCAGCGGATCGAGCCACGCATCATCGCCGCCGGTCGTGCCCAGAAAAACCAGCGCGACGCTGTAGCAAGCCAGATACACGACAACGGCGCCCAAACTGGGCGCACGCGAAAATGATGAAGAAAACATCGATCGATCTCCCATTTGAAATACAAGCAGCGCGGACTTTTCTGTTACGCCAGTGTGGCGGATGTCGCAGCAGAGATGCCACGAAGCCAATCTTTGAATACGACCGATCGTAGGCAATCGGGACATTGGCTGTTGGTGTGGTCGATCGCTTGCATCGCATGTTGCGCTTTAATCAAGCCCGCGTTGGAAACAACTCGCTGTGACGAGACGCCTGATCGTTCTATCGTAGGTAGCTGCCCGGATCTTTCCGCATGACCTTTGGGCGAAAGACAAGCGTTGCAGACTTTGTTCTAATCGATGCCGGTTCATGGGCAGCCATCGATAGCAGATCGGCGCCGCCGACTTCTCGAATACATCCACAGGAAATCCCGACATGATGCGTTACCTGATTTTCGCAACGACCCTGGTTCTGGCGACGTCCAGCGCGTATGCCGCCAGCAACAATGCGCTCAGCACCGTGGCCGAACGTTCGGGATTTCTCAAGACCGGCCGCTACGATGAAGTGATCGAATTGTGCAATGCGTTCCAGAATGCGTATCCCAAACAGGTGCGCTGCATCGAATTCGGTCGCACTCCCGAAGGCCGGCCGATGAAGGCGTTGATCGTCACGCGTACCGGCGCATTCACGGCGGAAGAAGCGCGCAGTCGCGACCTGCCCGTGCTGCTGATTCAGGGCGGCATCCACGCCGGCGAAATCGATGGCAAGGACGCGGGTTTTCTGACGATGCGCGAGGTGCTCGACAACACATCGACGAAAGGCGTGCTCGACAAGCAGGTGATCATTTTCGTGCCGGTGTTCAACATCGATGGTCACGAAAGATTCGGTCGCTGGAATCGCCCGAATCAGCGTGGCCCCGAAGAAATGGGCTGGCGCACCAACGCGCAAAATCTCAATCTGAATCGCGATTACGTCAAGGCCGACACGCCAGAAATGCAGGCGATGCTGCGGCTCGTGAACGCCTGGGATCCGCTCGCCTACATCGATCTGCATGTGACCGACGGCGCCAAGTTCGAGCACGATGTTTCGATCCAGGTCGAACCCGCGCGCGCCGGCGACGCGGAACTGCAAAAGGCCGGCAATGTCATGCGCGATGCGGTGCTCGCCGACCTGCGCAAAAAAGGCTCGTTGCCGCTGTCGTTTTATCCGTCTTTCATCGTCAATGACGATCCGAGTTCGGGTTTTGAAGACGCTGTGGATCCACCGCGTTTTTCCAATGGCTATTTTTTGCTGCGCAACCGTTTTGGCATGTTGGTCGAAACGCATTCGTGGAAGAACTACAAGACCCGTGTCGGCATCACCCACAATACGCTGATAGCCGTGATCGGACAGATCGCGATACACGGTGCCGACTGGCTGAAAGCCGCGCACGCCGCCGATGCGCGCGCAGAAAAACTCGCCGGACAAACCGTCCCGCTCGACTACAAGGCCAGCGCAAAAACCCGTTTCGTCGACTTCCGTGGGTACGCCTACACGCGAACGATGTCGGATGTTTCCGGCGCGCTGATGACGCACTACGATGAAAAAAAGCCACAAATCTGGAAGCTGCCGCTGCACGACGATATTCAGCCGAGCGTGAGTGTCGCCGCACCGCAGTCCGGTTATCTGGTGCCGGTCGCTTTCGCCAGCGCGGTGGCGCTGAAACTTCAGCAACACGGGATTGAATTTCGCGTAGTCAATTCACCGCAAGCAAAAGCCGAGGTCGAAACCTTCCGCGCGACCAAGGCCACTTTTGCGGCGCAATCGTTCGAAGGTCATCAGGCGCTGACAGTGCAAGGCGAATGGAAAACGGAATCCCGCGACCTTGCCGCCGGCGCATTGTTCGTACCGATCGCACAAGCCAAATCGCGCTTGGTGATGGAGCTGTTCGAGCCGCAGGCGCCCGACTCGCTGGCCGCGTGGGGCGAGTTCAACAACGCCTTCGAGCAAAAGGAATACATGGAGGAATACGTCGCCGAAGATGTCGCACGCGAACAACTCGCGGCGAATCCGGCGCTCGCTGCGGAGTTCAAGAAAAAACTGGCCGACGACGCGGATTTCGCCAAGAGTCCGCAAGCGCGCCTGCAATTTTTCGCGAGCCGACATTCGTCATGGGACGAACGCCTGAATCTGTATCCGGTGCTGCGCACGGCGGTGGCACCGGCGAAATAGACCGGCGCTGTCTGGCAACAGTCAAGTCTTGTAAAGGACGTAGGTGCGATGGCGCACACAGCGTTAACAATGTCGCCGGCATGGTCCATGTTTTTGCCATTACTTGGAGAAGATAATTCCCACGTTGCGAAGTTTCCATCATGGTAAAACCGACTCGCGGCAATTGTCTGGATCGCGCCGCGGATTTTGCGCAAAGTTGTATGTTTGGGGCGCTGCTCGGTCTGGGTGATTTGTCGGCGACCCGCTTGGGCGTCATGTTGCTACGGTCACTCTTGTCGAATTAATAACACCGGCTCGCATCCCACTAAGATTGGGATTGCCTTTCAAAAATCGCGTTTCGTGTGCACAATGGCTTGATAGTTCGACTATCGACTTCAAGCTGAATCGACGACGGGAATCGGTATGGTCCGCACCGAGCAATCCCATGAAAATCACGGATGAAGATCGGAGAAGAATCGATGAAAGTTACGACAGCGCTTACCGTCCATATGCGCAATTTGATATGGCGCCTCCATCCGGGATTCGTGCTGGGCGTTTTTGTCAGCTTCTCCGCGCTGGCAGACACCACGACGCTGACCATCTCGCCCGCAAGCATAGGTACCAGCATCGTTCCGGTAACGCTCAACTTTCCCGTGACGCGCAGCGGCGATACGAGTTATGAGGTGTTGCTGAGCTACCGAACCGTCAACGGTACCGCTACCAGCGGTGTGGACTATACCTCCGGTTCCGGCTACATCGTCATTCCCGCAGGATCGACCAGCGCCAATATTCCGGTGACCATCGACGCTAATACTTCGAGCGGCCCCGACCAGACATTCCAGTTATATCTCGGAGCAACCGGTACTGGAGCGACCCAGCAGATATTCGCCACCGGCTCCGACCCCCTCTCGGTAGCTGGCGCTGACATCAACGGCGACGGCCAGCCGGATCTGATCGTGGCGAATTACGGCGACAATACGGTTTCGGTGTTGCTCAGCACCACTGCACCCGGGGCCGCTGTGCCCAGTTTCGCTCCGCAACAGGTATTCGCCACGGGAACGAATCCCAGGTCAGTCACCATCGCTGACGTCAACGGCGATGGACGGCCGGACATAATTGTTGCGAATCGTGCCTCCAACACCGTCTCGGTATTGCTCAACACCACCGCTGTCGGTGCCACTAATCCAAAGTTTGCCGCACAGCAAATATTTTCGACCGGGGCAAATCCGTTTTCGGTCGCCACCGCCGATGTCAATGGCGATGGCAAGCCCGATCTGATCGTAGCAAACGCGAACGACAATACGGTTTCGATATTGCTCAACACCACAGCGTCTGGAGCCGTGACATCCAGCTTTGCCGCGCAGCAAACCTTTGCGACCGGAACCAGCCCCGTCTCGGTCTGCGTCGCCGATATCAATGGCGATGGCAAGCCTGACCTGCTTGTGGCGAACGTCAACGACAACACGGTCTCCGTACTACTCAACAATACTGCGACCGGAACCATGATCTCCGCCTTTGGCACGCAGCAGACCTTCGCTGCCGGGACAGCGCCAGAATCGCTCGCAGTGGCCGACATTAACGGTGATGGCAAGCCCGATGTAATAGTCTCGAATCTGCACGCAAATACTGTGTCGGTTCTGCTCAATACCACCGTGTCCGGTGCCATTACATCGGACTTCGCCGTGCGGCAGGCGTTCGCCACCGGAGCCAATCCGATCGCGGTCACTGCCGCCGATATCGACGGCGACGGCAAGCCCGACCTGATCGTTGCAAACGTGGATGACAGCACGGTTTCGACCCTGCTGAACACCACCGCGCCCGGCGCCACAATGCCGAGCTTTGCCATGCAACAGCCTTTCTCCACGTCGAGCCCTGCTTCGATCACGAGCATCGACCTGAACGGCGACGGCAAACTCGACCTGATCGTTGCGAATGCAGGCAGTAATACAGTCTCAGTACTTCTCGACGCCACCGCGCGCGCGCGCGCCGCGACCAGCTTTGCCACCCAGCAAGTTTTCGCCGCGGGTGCCTTTCCCGCAGCGGTCGTGGCTACCGACCTCAATGGCGATGGCAAGCCTGACCTGATCGTTGCGAACGAAAACTCCAGCGCCAACACGGTCTCGGTACTTCCCAACGCCACTGTACCGTTGGCATTTGCAGCGCACTTCCCCACCAAGCAGACCTTTGCGACGGGTACGAGTCCTGATTCAGTCAATTTCGCCGATATCAATGGCGACGGCAAACCGGATCTGATCGTCGCGAACTCAAACGACAACACGCTCTCGGTATTGCTTAATACGTCGTACTTTGGCTCGGCGCCTTACTTTGCCATGCAGCAGACCTTCGCGACCGGTGCGGCGCCATACTCGATCAGCGCCGCCGACCTCAACGGCGATGGCAAACCGGATCTCATCGTCGCGAATTTCGGTGCGGGCAGCGTTTCCGTATTGCTGAACACTACTGCGCCGGGCGCTTCCACATCGAGCTTTGCCGCGCAACAAACCTTCGCCACAGGATCTGGGCCGATCTCAACAACAACCGCCGATGTAAACGGCGATGGCAGGCCGGATCTGGTCGTCGTGAACTTCAATAGCCAGAATGTCTCCGTACTGATCAACAATACGCCCCCAGGATCTTTCGTGCCCAGCTTCGCCGCGCAGCAGACTTTCGCCACGGGATTTTCTCCTCACTCGGTGAGCGCCGCTGATATCAACGGTGACGGCAAACCCGATCTCGTTATTGCGGACACGGGCGCCCTTACCGTTTCGGTGCTGATCAACACGACGGTATCCGGCGCCGTCAGTCCAGACTTCGCGGCGCAGCAGACCTTCGCTACGGGATCCGCCCCGTACTCGGTTACGACGGCCGATCTAAATGGCGACGGCAAACCCGACGTAATTGCTGCGAACTACAACGACAACACGATTTCAATATTGTTCAATACGACCGTATCAGGCGCTGCCCTGCCGAGTTTCGCCGTCCAGCAAACCCTTG
Organism: Pseudolysobacter sp.; assembly: GCA_025351985.1. Classification (GTDB taxonomy): domain Bacteria; phylum Pseudomonadota; class Gammaproteobacteria; order Xanthomonadales; family Rhodanobacteraceae; genus Pseudolysobacter. The sequence continues at coordinate 3,620 of JANXUW010000597.1, read as the reverse complement.
CTACGGGATCGCATCCGTATTCGGTCGCCGCCGCAGACCTCAACAGCGATGGCAATGTTGACCTGATCGTTGCTAATACAGGCGACAATACGGTCTCGGTGCTTACCAACAGCCAATATCAGAGCCTGATTGGCGGAAACCCCGCGACTGGCACCATCGTCCATGATTTGCTTTTCGCCAACGGATTTGAGTGATCGCTGCATCGCGGTGTCTTGCGATCTGTCATCCCAGGTTTTTATTCTGCGCGATGGTTTGTCGCTAAAAAACCGCGGACGTTATCGACACGCTCGCACATCGCACTTTGAGGCCGGCACTTGCACATCCCGATCGCCTGGATCAGCTGGATTGTTTTTGCGCTGACCTACCTCGGTCTGGCGATCGGCCGCGTGCCGGGCACACGCATGGATCGCGCGGCGATTGCGCTGGTTGGTGCGACGTTGATGCTCGGCCTCGGCGTGCTGACGCTGCGCGAAGCGGTCGCGGCGGATTCGATCGACTACGAAACCTTGCTGCTGTTGTTCGGCATGATGGTGCTGGTCGGATTTCTGCGGTTGTCGGGCGTGTTCATTCGCCTGGCCAATGTCTTGCTCGCGCGCATCCGCACGCCACGTGTCTTGCTCGCGATCATCATCGTGCTCTCCGGTGTGCTTTCAGCATTTCTCGTCAACGATGTGGTGTGCGTGGCGATTACGCCATTGATCCTGCACCTCGTGCAGAAACTCAAGTTCGATCCGTTGCCGCAACTCATCGGCCTCGCGACCGCGGCGAATATCGGCTCGGTCGCCACGATCACCGGCAATCCGCAGAACATGATTATCGGCATGCAGTCGCAGATTTCGTATCTGGATTTTGCGTTGCATCTCGCGCCGATCGCGTTGTTCGATTTGCTCGTCGATTTTTTTCTGATCGCGCTGATCTATCGCAAAAGACTCGCTGCAAAACCTGATCCCGGACCCGCACAAAACCAGCCGGATAACGCCAAAATCAGTGCCGGCAAACCTGTCCCACATCAGGAAAAAGTACTGAACCGACCGATCCATCGCTGGCTGCAAATCAAGAGCGTGATTGTCGCCATCATTACCGTCATCCTGTTTTTCACCGGCCTGACGATTGCGCTGATCGCGATCGGCGCCGCTGCGGTTCTGCTGATCGACCGCATCAAATCCGAAAAGATATATCGGCGCATCGACTGGAGCCTGTTGCTGATGTTCATCGGGCTTTTTGTCGTGGTGCACGCGTTTCAGTTGCAGGTCGTCAGCGGCTGGAACGTGGCGCAGTGGAGCTGGTTGCAGGCGCCGTCGGTAACCTTGCTCAGCCTCGCCTCGGCGGCGCTGTCGAATCTGGTCAGCAATGTGCCGGCGGTGTTGTTGTTCGAACCGGTGATGCACGCGATCGCACCGGCGGCGCAATCGAATGCATGGTTGACTCTGGCGATGTCGAGCACGCTGGCCGGCAACCTGACGATTCTCGGCTCGGTCGCCAACCTGATCGTGGTCGAAAGCGCAAGACGCGAAGGCGTGACGATCTCGTTCCGCGAATATTCGCGCGTCGGCGTGCCGCTGACCTTGCTGACCCTGGCCATCGGTATTGCGTGGCTGCAGTTCGTGCATTATTGACCAGATCATGAGCAGCCATCAGACCATTCTCGAACTCGCCGACGCCACCGTCGTCCGCGATGGTCGGCGCATTCTCGACGGTCTCACGCTCGCGATCCGCAGCGGCCAACACACCGCGATCATCGGTGCGAACGGTTCCGGAAAATCGACGCTGATAAAGCTGCTGACGCTGCAACATCATCCGCTCGCACACGCGGATAACACGGCGTCGGTGCGCGTATTCGGCCGCGAGCGCTGGGATGTTTTTGCGCTGCGTCGGTTACTCGGCATCGTTTCGTCGGACATGCATCTGGCGTTGCTCGATGCGCATGCGGTCAATCATCTCAGTGCGCTGGATATCGTGCTGTCCGGGTTTTTCGCGAGCCTCGGTTATTTCGAGCACGCGCAAATCGATGACTCGATGCGCGAACGCGCCTACGCGGCATTGGAAAACGTCGGCGCACTCGCGCTGGCGGAACAATCGCTCGACAGCATGTCCACCGGCGAAGCGCGACGCGTGCTGATTGCACGCGCGCTGGTGCACGAGCCACAGGCGCTGATTCTGGATGAGCCGACCACCGGACTCGATCTCGTCGCGCGTCATGAATTCATGCAGGTGGTGGGCGATATCGCGCGGCAGGGACGCACCGTGATCCTGGTCACGCATCATTTCGATGAAGTGATTCCGGAAGTCCAGCGTGTGATCCTGCTGCGCCACGGCCGTATCGTCGCCGACGGCGCAAAGGCGGACGTGTTGCAATCGCCCGCGGTCAGCGCGGCGTTCGATCATGCGATCACACTGCACGAATCGCGCGGTTATTACCACGCACGATTGGGTAGCTGATCGCGCTAGAGAACACGCGGCGAACGTTTTCGCCAAGCCAGAAAATTGGTGGGTCGAGGCGAGAATCATCGTCGCGGCTTTCGTTGCGATTGCGTCGATCGGCGCAGAAATCTTCGTCGTGTGCTCCTGAATTCGCACGACAACATCCCGTGTTTTTGACCTGCACTTTTGCGCTCATGCGTTGATTCGCGATGTGCGATTCCGTTCGTGCAGAACATCTCGCAATACAAGCCTGCGTGTATATCGCCGCTGGCCGCACATACGCCGAGCGACATCTTGCGCCGTCATGACTTCCGGCACAGCTTGCTAATTTTGTTATGATATAACATCCTAATTCGACCCTCGCTTTCGGCATCCACACCCATGAATAAGCTCGTCACCACCCGGCGCCTGCTCGCCATAAGCATCTCTGTCGCCTTGTGCCATGCGCAAGCCACGCTGGCAGAATCCGCCCCCGTCGACGCAACACCTGCCGCCGCAGCCGCAGCAAATGCTGATACGGCCAGCGATGCCGGCTCGACCCGCCTGAACACCGTCGACGTCAGCGCAAAACTCGACGAATCGCGCAACCAGCTTTCGCCGGATATCGGCGCCAGCCAGTACGTGATGGATCACAAAGCGATCGAGCAACTGCCGCTCGGCACCGCCACGCCGCTGAACCAGGTGCTGCTGCAAGCGCCCGGCGTGGTCAACGACAGCTACGGCCAGCTGCATGTGCGCGGCGATCACGCCGACCTGCAATACCGCATCAACGGCGTGATCATTCCCGAGAGCATCAGCGGTTTCGGGCAAAGCCTGGATACGCGCGTGATCGATCGCGTGCAATTGCTCACCGGCGCGCTGCCGGCGCAATACGGCTATCGCACCGCCGGCATCGTCGACATCACCACGGCCACACCGGCGCAGGGTTTTGGCGGCAGCATCGGCATCACCGCGGGATCGTTCGGCACGGTGAATCCCGACATCACGCTCTACGGCAGCCAGGATCGCTGGAGCTATTTCGTCACCGGCAATTTCAACGAAAGCGACATCGGCATCGAGAATCCAACCGCCTCGCGCGCACCGATTCACGACCACACCGATCAAGGCAAGGGTTTCGGTTATCTGTCGTATCTGCTCCACGACGATACGCGCCTGAGTTTCATGTTCGGCGCGACCAATAATCGTTTCCAGATTCCGAA
>JANXUW010000013.1 GCA_025351985.1 Pseudolysobacter sp. | reverse complement strand
CGATATCGATGCCGGGAATGCCGGTCGTCAAGGTCAGCAAACGCTCACCACCGCCGCGTTTCTGCGCCTGCCGCTCGCGCACGTAATCAATGATCACGGTGCGCATCACCTGGGCCGAATACGCGAAGAAAATAGTTCGTTGCGCCGGGTCGATCGCGCCTTGGCGCTGCAGACGCAAATAGGCTTCGTGGACCAGCGAGGGCGCATCCAGCGACATCGTGCCGGCGCGTGCGAGTTGCGCTCGGGCGAGCTTCATCAGTTCGGAATACACGCGCGCATCCAGCTCCTTGGGTAACGCCGTGCTGGTCACCGCTTGCTCGCGCCATTGCTGCGTGATGTCGCTCAAGACACACTCCCGAAAGCGTTGCTGAGGGGATGATACACGAACCTTTCGCGCCGTCAGGGCGGGCGATCCGTGGTATCGTGCGCGGCGGAATTAATCCTGCTTCAGCCATGGAGTCACGCGTGTGGAAGAGCTGATCGTGTTGCTGTTTCACGTTCTTTTCGACGGCATCCTGCTCGCGCTCGAGTTCGCGATCAATGTGCTGGCCTACGCGCCGCTGGACTGGTTGTTCGACTGGCGCGATTTTCCCGAACCACGTGCTTTATGGCTCGCGTGTCTGCTCTGGTTTGCCGGCGGCTGTGCGCTGGCATGGCTGTCGCTACTGCTGCTCACGCACACGTTCATCGCCATGCCCGCATTGCGAATTGCCAATCTCGCGCTGGCGCCGATCGCGTCGGCATTTTTATCGCAGGCACTGGCGCGGCGACGCAAAAAAGCGAATGCGGCGATCGTGCCGCGAAATCATTTCTGGCAATCGTTCTGGTTCACCCTCGGCCTCGTAGCGGTACGGTTTGCGTTCGCGGCTCGCGGCTAGGCAAAGCACGCTATCGCGGATTGCGGCGAACGCGCTAAGCTGACCGCACTGTAATGATGTGACCAGCAGCATGACGGCGTGCAATTCCGCGCAAGACGATTCTCCCGCAGCGCCCGCGCCGCAGGAAACGCTATTCGCACTGGTCTATCAGGAGCTGCGGCGGATCGCGCGCAGCCAGCGTCGCAATGCCGGCAGTCCGATGACGCTCGATACCACCGCGCTGGTGCACGAGGTGTATCTCAAGCTGCATGCCGCGCCTGAAGCGAAACCGATCGATCGTGTGCATTTTCTGTCGCTTGCCGCACGCGCGATGCGGCAGATTCTGGTCGATCACGCGCGCAGTCGTTCGCGCCTGAAACGCGGCGGGCCGTGGAGCATCACCGGCTTGCGCGAAGACATGAGTGTGGCGAGCGACATGATCGATCTGGTCGCGCTCGATGACGCGCTCGCGCGCTTGGCTGCGCTCGATGCGCGCGCCGGACAACTCGTCGAGTGGCGTGTCTTCGGTGGCCTTGAAATGGCGGAAATCGCGCAACTGCAAAACCTCACCGAGCGCACCGTGTTTCGCGACTGGCGCCGTGCACGCGCGTTTCTCGTGCAGCAACTCGGGCTCGAAGAAATCACGCCGGTCTGAAGATGGATATCCAACGCTGGCAACGTGTGAGTGCAATTTTCGACGAGGCCGCGGAAGCACCGTCGTCGATGCGCGCCGCACTGCTCGATCAGCGGTGTGGCGCGGATACCGAGCTGCGCCGTGAGGTGGAAGCGCTGCTCCTCGCCGACGCGCGCGCCGACGCCTTCGACAGCGGCGTGGATTCCGCGCGTGTCGCGGTGGCGATCGATTGGGTCGATTCCGCGACTGTCGAAACATTGGCAAATGGCGAGCGCATCGGTCCGTGGCGGATCGTGCGCGAACTCGGTCGCGGCGGCATGGGCGTGGTATTGCTGGCCGAGCGCGGCGATGGCCAATACGAACAACAGACGGCGATCAAGCTGATCAAACGCGGCATGGATAGCGACGCCGTGCAGACGCGTTTTTTGCGCGAGCGACAGATTCTCGCGCGACTGGAACATCCGCACATCGCGCGCCTGCTCGACGGCGGTATCGCGGCGGACGGTCGGCCGTATTTTGCGATGGAATATGTCGATGGTTCGCCGCTGCTGGTCTATTGCGCCGAGCTGCGTCTTGCGCTGGAAAAGCGTATCGGACTGTTCCTGGATATTTGCGCGGCGGTGCAGTTCGCGCACGGTCAGTTGGTGGTACATCGCGATATCAAACCGTCGAATATTCTCGTAACCGCAAATGGCAGTACCAAGCTGCTGGATTTCGGTATCGCCAAACTGCTCGAT
>JANXUW010000742.1 GCA_025351985.1 Pseudolysobacter sp. | reverse complement strand
CGCCATGTTTTCGATCTCGGCTTCGGCGGTGCCATCATCGATGCCGGTGATGTCGTGATCGATGGTTCGGTAGCGGGTCGCCTGCAACGTCTGACCAGCGCACTGGCACATTGATTTTTGAATTGTAGGGCGGGCGTTTGCCCGCCAGTTTGGCGTTATACCAAATCCTCTGGCGGATCCACGGATTCGCCCTACGCAACGGGAAAGACCATGCAAAGCACACTCAACCCCTCCGAAATCAGCGAGCTGATCAAGAACCGCATCGAGAACTTCAAGCTCGCTTCGGAAGCACGCAACGAAGGCACGATCACCTCGGTATCCGACGGTATCGCCCGCATCCACGGCCTCGCCGACGTGATGCAGGGCGAGATGATCGAATTCCCGGACAACACCTACGGCCTCGCACTGAACCTCGAGCGCGACTCGGTCGGCTCGGTCGTGCTCGGCAAATATGGTCACCTGCGCGAAGGCGACGTGGTCAAGACCACCGGCCGCATTCTCGAAGTGCCGGTCGGCCCGGCGTTGCTCGGCCGCGTCGTCGATGCGCTCGGCAATCCAATTGACGGTGCCGGCCCGATCGCCACCACCGAAACCTCGCCGATCGAAAAAGTGGCGCCCGGCGTGATCTGGCGCAAGTCGGTCGATCAGCCGGTGCAGACCGGTTTGAAATCGATCGATGCGATGGTGCCGATCGGACGTGGCCAGCGCGAGCTGATCATCGGCGACCGCCAGACCGGCAAGACCGCGGTGGCGATCGATACGATCATCAACCAGAAAGGCACCGGCATCAAATGTATCTACGTCGCGATCGGCCAGAAGGCCAGCTCGATCGCCAATGTGGTGCGCAAGCTCGAAGAACACGGCGCACTCGCGCACACCATCATCGTCGCGGCGACCGCATCGGAATCGGCAGCGATGCAGTTCATCGCGCCTTACTCCGGTTGCGCGATGGGCGAATATTTCCGTGATCGCGGCGAAGACGCGCTGATCATTTATGACGATCTGACCAAGCAGGCTTGGGCCTATCGTCAGGTGTCGCTGTTGCTGAAGCGTCCGCCGGGCCGTGAGGCATATCCGGGCGACGTGTTTTATCTGCATAGCCGTCTGCTCGAACGCGCCGCGCGCGTCAACGAAGAATACGTCGAGAACTTCACCAAGGGCGCAGTGAAAGGCAAGACCGGTTCGTTGACCGCGTTGCCGATCATCGAAACCCAGGCCGGCGACGTTTCGGCGTTCGTGCCGACCAACGTGATTTCGATCACCGACGGCCAGATCTTCCTCGAAACCGATCTGTTCAACGCCGGTATTCGTCCCGCGATCAACGCCGGCGTTTCGGTGTCGCGCGTCGGTGGCGCAGCGCAGACCAAGATCATCAAGAAGCTCGGCGGCGGTGTGCGTCTGGCTCTCGCGCAGTACCGCGAACTTGCGGCATTTGCGCAGTTCGCCTCGGATCTCGACGAGACCACACGCAAGCAGCTTGAACGCGGCCAGCGCGTGACCGAACTGATGAAACAAAAACAGTATTCGCCGCTGACCGTGGCCGACATGGCATTGTCGTTGTATGCGGTCGACAAGGGTTACATGGATGACCTGCCGATGGCGCAGATCCTGCCGTTCGAGAAAGCGCTGCACGATTTCGTCAACCAGAACAACAAGGCGTGGATGGAAGACCTCACGCGCACCGGTAACTGGAACGACGAGATCGAAGGCGTATTCAAGAAAGCCCTGGTCGAGTTCAAGAAGACCGGTAGCTGGTAAAACTTCAGGTGGCGGTCGAGATTATTTCGACCGCCGCCGATTCGATTCACCGATACGCACGATGCCGGGCTAAACGCCCGACTCACGCAGACGCAAGGTTGTTGACATGGCAGGCGCCAGAGAAATCCGCACCAAGATCAAGAGCGTGCAAAACACCCGCAAGGTGACGCGCGCGCTGGAAATGGTCTCGGCCAGCAAGATCCGCAAAGCGCAGGACCTCATGAAGGCCTCGCGTCCGTACGCGCGCCTGATGCGTCAGGTGATCGGCCATGTCGCGCGCGCCAACACCGAATTCAAGCATCCGTTCTTGATCGAGCGCAAGGAAATCAAGCGCGTCGGTTATCTGGTGGTATCGACCGATCGCGGTTTGTGCGGCGGCCTTAACTCGAACTTGTTCCGCCGCATTCTCGCCGAGATTCGCGACTGGCAGACCAAGGGCGTCGAAGTCGATGTCGTCACGATCGGCAACAAGGCGAACGCGTTTTTCAAGCGCCTCAAGGTCAACCTGATCGGCAGCGTAGCGCAGCTCGGCGAGAAGCCGCAGGTGGCGCAATTGATCGGCGTGATCAAGGTGATGCTGGACAGCTACAGCGATGGCCGCATCGATCGCCTGAGCCTGGCGTACAACGACTTCATCAACACGATGTCGCAGAAGCCGACGCTGGATGTGCTGCTGCCGTTGCCGCCGTCTGACGAACTCGCCACGACGCACGATTGGGACTACATCTACGAACCCGGTGCCGATGTCGTGCTCGAACATGTCTTGACGCGTTACGTCGAGTCGCTCGTGTATCAAGCCACGCTGGAAAATCTCGCCAGCGAACACGCCGCGCGCATGGTCGCGATGAAGAGCGCGTCGGACAATGCGAGCAAGGCGATCGAAACGCTGAACCTGATTTACAACAAGGCGCGTCAGGCCGCGATCACGCAAGAAATTTCTGAAATCGTCAGCGGCGCAGCAGCGGTCTAACCGCATCGCGCGACGACATTATTTATTTTTGAGGATAGAACAATGAGCCAGGGCAAAATCGTTCAGATCATCGGCGCTGTGGTGGACGTTGAGTTCCCGCGCGAATCCGTGCCGAAAGTGTACGACGCGCTAACCGTCGCCAACACCGAAATCACGCTGGAAGTTCAACAACAGCTGGGCGACGGCGTAGTGCGCACGATTGCGCTCGGTTCCACCGACGGACTCAAGCGCAACCTGATCGCCAGCAATACCGGCGAAGGCATCAAGGTGCCAGTCGGTACGCAAACGCTCGGTCGCATCATGGATGTGCTCGGTCGCCCGATCGATGAAGCCGGCCCGATCGGCGAGACCGATCGCTGGACCATTCATCGCAGCGCGCCGCGCTATGAAGATCTCGCGCAGTCCAACGACCTGCTCGAAACCGGCATCAAGGTGATCGACCTGATGTGTCCGTTCGCCAAAGGCGGCAAGGTCGGCCTGTTCGGCGGCGCCGGCGTGGGCAAGACCGTCAACATGCTTGAGCTGATCCGCAACATCGCGATCGAGCACAGCGGTTATTCGGTGTTCGCCGGCGTGGGTGAACGCACCCGCGAAGGCAACGATTTCTATCACGAAATGAAAGATTCCAACGTGCTCGACAAGGTCGCGCTCGTGTACGGCCAGATGAACGAGCCGCCGGGCAACCGCCTGCGCGTCGCGCTGACCGGCCTGACCATGGCCGAGTTCTTCCGCGACGAAGGTCGCGACGTGCTGTTCTTCGTCGACAATATTTATCGCTACACGCTCGCCGGTACCGAAGTGTCCGCGTTGCTCGGCCGTATGCCGTCGGCGGTGGGTTACCAGCCGACACTGGCCGAGGAAATGGGCGTGTTGCAGGAGCGCATCACCTCGACCAAGACCGGTTCGATCACCTCGATCCAGGCCGTGTATGTGCCCGCCGACGATCTTACCGATCCGTCGCCGGCCACCACGTTCGGCCACTTGGATGCGACCGTCGTATTGTCGCGCCAGATCGCTTCGCTCGGTATTTATCCGGCGGTCGATCCGCTCGATTCCACCAGCCGCCAGCTCGATCCGCTGGTCGTCGGTCAAGAACATTACGACATCGCGCGTCGCGTGCAGGGCACGTTGCAGCGTTACAAGGAACTGAAGGACATCATCGCGATTCTCGGCATGGACGAGTTGTCCGAAGAAGATCGCCAGATCGTGGCGCGCGCGCGCAAGGTCGAACGTTTCTTCTCGCAGCCGTTCTTCGTTGCCGAAGTATTCACCGGTTCGCCGGGCAAATACGTGTCGCTGAAAGAAACCATTCGTGGTTTCAAGATGATCGTCGACGGCGAATGCGATGCATTGCCGGAACAGGCGTTCTACATGGTTGGCGGTATCGACGAAGCGTTCGAGAACGCGAAGAAACTTGCTGCCAAGGTCTGATCGAATAGGTCTGATTGAAATCGTCGCTGCGCGGGAAACCGCGTGGTGATATCAATCACAGAATTAGCGCACGCAATAAATCAGGAACTCGAACATGGCTACCATTCGTTGCGATATCGTCAGCGCCGAAAAAGAAATCTTCCACGGTGACGTGCAGCTAGTCGTCGCCACCGGCGAGCTCGGCGAACTCGGCATTGCGCCGCGCCACGCCCCGCTGATCACACGGCTCAAACCGGGCCAGGTTCGCGTGACGATGGAAGGCGGCGAAGAACAATCGTTTTATGTCTCCGGCGGCATTCTCGAAGTGCAGCCACAAGTCGTCACCGTGCTCGCCGATAC
>JANXUW010000722.1 GCA_025351985.1 Pseudolysobacter sp. | reverse complement strand
GTGAACAGCACGATCGCGCCGCCGATGTGCAACAAGCCATAGAGTTTTTCGGCGCTGATCCACTTGTCGGCGATGATGCCGGTGATCGATGGCATGAACAGCGATGCGATGCCCATCGTCGAGAAGATCGCGCCGAACGACGTGCCCGACCAGTGCCGGTTCTGGAACCAGTACGCGCCGATCGTCAGCAGCCACGATCCCCAGACGAAAAACTGCAGGAAGTTCATCAGGATCAGACGCAGCTTGATGCTCATGCGGCAGCTCCGCGTAATGTCTTGATCGGCATGTTTCCGAGAATATCCTGCACGCGATTAACTCCCCGCACGGCGATGCCGTATTGCTTGCGATGAAACCGAAAACTCCGCATCGGGCCGGCCGATAAATGGACGATGGCCCGATCCGCGACGATCGGAAGACTGGTGTTATCACCGCAGCGTAGTCGATGCCGGCGCGCCCACGCAAGGCGCACAGCCGCATCGCGGGCGATCACGAATTCGTGGTTGTCCAGTGCCGACCGGTTGGGTTTCGATCAGCCGCTGAAGGCAATCCACAAACTCAGGCCGGCGTAAAGCAATGCAGTGACGATGCGTGCCGCACGCAAGGGAATTTTTTCCGCGAACCGCGCACCGAGCAAAACCACCGGCACGTTGGCCGCGAGCATGCCGAGCGTGGAGCCGGCTACGACCTGCCACAGCGGGTGATATTCGGCGGCGAGCACGATCGTTGCGATCTGTGTCTTGTCGCCCATTTCGGCGATGAAAAAACTGATCGCAGTGGCGATGAAAACACTGTGGCCGGTGCCGCGCGCGGCGTCTTTCTCATCGATCTTGTCCGGCACCAGCGTCCACGCGGCGACCGACAGAAACGAGATCGCGGTAATCCAGCGCACCACTTGCGGCGTGAGCCATTGCGCGACCAGCGTGCCGAGCGCGCCGGCCAGCGCGTGATTGCACAAGGTGGCAACGAGGATGCCGGCGATGATCGCCCATGGCCGACGATATTTTGCAGCAAGGATCAACGACAGCAATTGTGTCTTGTCGCCCATTTCGGCGAGCGCGACGGCGAGTGCGGATACAACGAGGGCTTGCATGAAAACTCCGGCGGGCTGGGGCAGATGGACGCAATGATTCCCATGCTACCGCCCCGGCCCGGGTACGTCGCACGTGAACCAAAGGTCTTGCCCGACAGCGTGCTGTCGCCGGCACCATGGCGTGTTCGCCAAGTATGTTGATGCGGGCTGCGCCTGCGATATTCAGCGCGCGCGGGGCTACTCCCCAATGGAGTTTGCGCAGTTTAACACATCCCGCGGATCGGCTAAAAATGTGGCGCCGCGCCAGCAATTCAGCCGATGACTGCTGGCGCTTTTCTCAAGCCAGAATTAAGCCCACTGGAGGTGTCGGCGGGGTTGGTGGAGTTGGAGGTGTCGGAGGTGTCGGAGGTGTCGGAGGCGTTGGCGGAGTCGGTGGCGTTGGCGGCGTGTATTCGGGATTGAACATGCCGCCGAATTCGGGCGTCTGCATACTCAGGGTTTGCGGCTTGTGCTGGCGCAAAACTCGCACCTCGATCTGCTTGTCACGGGGCTGGTCGCGCAGCAGACGCATCACGTCTTCGGGGCGTTCGACCGATTTTCCGCCGAGCGCGAGCAGCACGTCGCCGGCCTTCAGCGGTTCGAGTTTTTTGTCGGCGGATACGATCAGCACACCCTTGTCGCTGCCAAAATAACTGCCGAGATCCGGGCTGAGGCTCGCAAGATTCAAACCCCACAGCGGTGAGGAAAAATGCATTGCCGTGGAGCGCGCGGCATCGGCACTGCGGCGCGTGTATTCGGTGCTACGTCGGGCGTAGTCTGCGCCAGCGCGATTTCCCCCGGCGATCGAGCGTTGCGATTCGGCCATTGCGTGATCGATATCCACCTGAATATTCATATCGAAATCCTTCGGCAACACGGGCGTTTCGCCGCGCAACGCGGCATCCGCCATCACGCGCGCCCAGTCTTTTGCTTCGCGTCGTTCGGCAACGACCGTGACCTCCGATTTTTTACCGTCGCGCAGCAGGCTCAGTTTGCTGCTTGTACCGACTTTCAGATTGGCCAGCGCGGCGCGCGTGCGCTCGAGATTTTTTTCGCTGCGATCGCCATCGCTGGAAAGCGGCTTGCCGTCGATCGCGGTGATCACATCGCCCGCCTTGATTCCGGCATGTTCGGCCGGGCCACCGGGTGTGACTGCGCTGATGCGCGCGCCTTGTTTGTCGGCATCGATCACTACGCCGATCACCGCGCGATCCGGGTCGCCGATATAACGATACGCGTAGGCGCGCGGCCCGACATCGCCGGTTTTGAGCGACAGTTCCGCCATGCGTCGCGACAGATCGCGCATCTGCTCGCGCACCTGTTCCAGCTCATGTTGAGCCTGTGCGCGATCGGTCGCGGTGGCATCGGTGTCAGAGATTTTTTTCGCTGGTGTTGCCGCAGTCGCGGGTACGGCAGCGGTTGCCGGTGTCGCGGCGGCTGCAATGCGCGCGCTAGTCGCCTGCGCCATCGCAATGCCTGGCGCAGCAAGCGCACTGGTACAAAGTGTAATTATATAAAAAGATAAAAGTTTAATTTTCATGATGATTTCCTCAGTTGATCCAAGTCGTCGGCGAGGTGGGAATCGTTTCGCCGGAGACGCCATTCGCCGCCAGGCTCGCGCCGGTGTAACGCAGGGCGGCGAGGTCTTGCAGCAAGGTTATGCGTTGTCGCCACAGCGGCAGCGTATCGGCCTGTGCGCCACTCGCGGTCAGCTGCACATCGACCAAGCCGATCATGTCCTCGATCTCGCTGCTCGCAAGCAGATCCCGCGCACTCGAGTTGCTGTTGCGCGCAGCGCTCAGCCAGCCTTCCAGTACTTGCGATTGCTGTCGCAGCGCATCGATTTGCGTCATGGCATCGGCCGCTTTCGGATCCGCTGGCGCCGGGTTGAAGGCGACATCGTTGTGTGTCGCGTTCGCGCCTTGCGGTGCGTTGGCCGCACGCCAGAAAAACGATAATGCCAACAGCGCGATGCTGGCCGCGAGCGCCGCTGGCAGCACATACGACCCGCGTTTGCGCGCCGGCTTTTGTCGCTGCAACAGGCTTGCTTCGAGTGTCGGCCAGAGACTGGTTTCCGGCTGCACCTGCGCGAGTCCACGCAACGCGCTCGCGAGGGATTTTGCGGCGGTGGGATCCGGCGTCGTCATGCCATGCTCGTGCGGTAGGTCGGACATCTGTCGCGCTCCGTTTCGGTCGTCAGCAGGCTGCGCAATTTTGCGGTGCCGCGGGCGACCTGCGATTTGGAAAAACTCACGGTCTTGCCGAGCAGGTCGGCAATCTCCGGATGCGTGTAACCCTCGACGTGATACAGCCAGATCACGCTGCGGGTTTGTATTGGCAATTCGCCGAGGCTCCATTCCAGCGCACCGGCATCGGCGAGCACCCATGGCGCGGCGCCCTCGTCGGCGATATCAGGCAGCTCATTGTCGTTGCCGACGTTGTTGCGCCGCTGGCGCAGGCGCATCAGGGTTTCGTTCAATGCGATCTGCCGCAGCCAACCCCAGAACGGTGCTTCGCCACGAAATTGCGCGATGCGCTGGAACGCCTTGAGCATAGTGTCGTGCAATACCTCGCGGGCATGTTCGGGATCGCCGAGCATGCGCAACGCCAAGGTGTACGCGGGCCGTTCGAACAATCGATAGAGCTGCTCGAACGCGCGCATGTCGCCTTCGCCAGCGCGTTGCAGCAAGCTGTTCGGGACATCGATCTGGAAAGGAGAGCCGGTCATGTCCGATAAAGATGCGCTTGCACGCGCAATGGTCGCAAGCAATTTGGAAATTTCGCGCGCGCATCGCGTGGCGCATGCTGGATGGCGTTGCCGGACGGTTGTCCGCGGGTTTGTCCGAGCACTGTCCGTTCGCCCGAACGGACTGCGGGCATGTCATTGCACAGCTGCATAAACAGCTGATCCCATTTGGTTTTTGTGCGCGAACAGCACTTGGCATGTGAGTTGCTAATCAGCAACCGAGCCAACCTTTATCTACCTGACGAGAAGCCGACGATGATCCGAGATACCGCCGCCCAAGACCGCCGCATCGAAGCCGCCACGCCGTCGAACAAGCGCTGGTTGATGCTCGGCGCGGGTGGCGTGGCGGTGCTGTTGCTGCTGATCTGGGTGGTACCTTCGCTGCTGCGTCTGCTCTCGATCAACAGTTCGGTCAACCTGAGCCGGCTGCATATCGCCGAGGTCAAACGCGGCAATCTGGTGCGTGATGTTTTGGTGCAGGGGCGTGTGGTCGCGGCGGTCAGTCCGACCTTGTACACGCCCGCTGGCGGCACGGTTACGCTGGCGATCAACGCGGGCGACAAGGTGCAGAAAGATCAAGTGCTGGCCGAGGTGTTCAGCCCCGAACTCAACAACAAACTCGATCAGGAACGCTCGACCGTGCAGAGCCTGGACATCGATGTGCAGCGCAGTCGCATCGACAGCCGCAAGCAGCAATTGAATACGCAGAAATTGCTCGACCAGGCCGAGATCGATCGCGTCGGCGCCGAGCGTGAAGTGCAGCGCAATCAGCAGTCGTTCGAGAAAGGCGCGACGTCGGAACTCGCCGTGCTGCGCGCGAAAGACGTGCTGGCCAAGGCCGAGCTCGAAGTCGCGAATGCACGCAAGGATGTCGGCCTCGTGCACGAGAGTCTGGACTTCGATATGCGCACCAAGGGGTTTGCGCTGGAGAAGCAAAAATTGCTGGTCACCGATCTTGAGCGCCAGGTCGATGCGCTGAAAATCCGCTCGCCGGTCAGTGGCCAGGTCGGTACGTTGCTGGTCGCGCAGAAAGCCAACGTCGCGGCGAATGCGCCGTTGCTGAGCGTGGTCGATCTGACCGCGTTCGAAGTCGAGGTGCTGGTGCCAGAAACCTACGCGCACGATCTCGGTGTCGGCATGAACGCCGAGATCAGCGTCGGTGCCGGCACAGCAAAAGGCGAGGTCAGCGCGATTTCGCCGGAAGTGGTGAACGGACAAGTCACCGGACGCGTGCGTTTTTCCGACAAGGTTCCCGAAGGACTGCGCCAGAACCAGCGCCTGAGTACGCGCATCCTGCTCGATGAACACCCGAACGTGCTGATGGTCGAACGCGGTTCTTTCGTCGATAGCGGCGGCGGACGGTTTGCGTATGTGGTCAAGGACGGCATCGCGGAAAAACGCAAGATCCAGGTCGGCGCCGCCGGATTGGACTCGGTGGAAATCGTCAGCGGCGTAGCACTGGGCGAACGCATCGTGGTGTCGGGCAGCGATGCGTTCAACGATGCGGCGCAAGTGATCGTGAACTAGAAAATCATCGGGTCGACGCATGCGGTTCGCCGCCGCGGCGCTCCATAAAAATCAGTCGGCAAACAGCAAGTCCAACTCATATCGCGCCGAAGCGCAGAGGAAATGATCATGTTGAAGATGACGCGTCTGGAAAAAGTTTATCGCACCCACCTGATCGAAACGCACGCGCTGCGCAGCATCGACATCCATGTGCGCGAAGGTGAATTCGTCGCCGTGACCGGGCCGTCCGGTTCGGGCAAGACGACATTTTTGAATATCGCCGGCCTGCTCGAAACCCTCACCGGCGGCCAGTACATGCTCGATGGCGTGGATGCGAGCAAGCTCGACGACAACGCGCGCTCGAAGCTGCGCAACGAGAAGATCGGTTTCATCTTCCAGAGCTTCAACCTGATTCCCGACCTGAATATTTTCGACAACATCGATGTGCCGCTGCGTTATCGGCGCATGAGCGCGGCGGAGCGCAAGGGCCGCATCGATGGCGCACTGGCGCGTGTCGGTCTGGCATCGCGCATGAAACATTATCCGTCCGAACTTTCCGGCGGACAGCAGCAACGTGTCGCGATTGCACGTGCGCTGGCCGGCAGTCCGCGCCTGTTGCTGGCCGACGAGCCGACCGGCAATCTGGATTCGTTGATGGCACGTGGCGTGATGGAACTGCTCGAGGAAATCAATCGCCAGGGCACCACCATCATCATGGTCACGCACGATCCCGAACTCGCCGCACGCGCGCAGCGCAACATCCACATCATGGATGGCCAGGTGACCGATCTGGATGAACAGCCGCGCCTGCGATCGTCGACACCGATGCCTGACAAAAACACCCACGTCGCCTGATCGGGAGCACGGCCATGTTCAGTTATTATTTTTCGCTCGCGGTGCGCAGTCTCAAACGCAATCCGGTCATCACCGCGCTGATGGTGGCGGCGATCGCGCTCGGTATCGGTGCCACGATGACCGTGTTCACGGTTTTCCATGTGATGTCCGGTGATCCGATTCCGTCGAAGTCGAGCCGCTTGTTCGTGCCCCAGATAGACAACTGGGGTCCGAAAAGCCATCGCGACGGTGACAATGATCCGGCAGATCAATTGACCTACACCGACGCGACCGCGCTGATGCGTGCACATCAAGGTGTGCGGCAAGCGGCGATGTACGCAGCAGGTTTTTCGCTGACGCCGGAGAACAAGGATATCAAGCCGTTTTTTGTCGAAGCGCGCGCAACTTACGGTGATTTTTTCCCGATGTTCGAGACCCCGTTTTTATTCGGCCAGGGCTGGAGCAATACCGAGGACGAAGCCAAGGCGGCGGTGGTGGTACTCAGCAAAAAAACCAACGACAAACTGTTTGCCGGAATCAATAGCGTCGGCAAAAGCATCAACCTGGATGGACGCGACTACCGCGTGATCGGTGTGCTGGATGCATGGGAACCCGCGCCGCGGTTTTATGACGTCACCGGCAAAACGTTCGGCGACACCGAAGAGGTGTTCATTCCGTTCACGCATGCGATCGAGCAGCAGATCGGTTCGCACGGCAACAACAGCTGCAACGATGATCCGAAAGCCGGCTGGGACAATTACCTCGTATCGGAATGTGTATGGATCCAGTTCTGGATCGAGCTGCCGAGTGCCGCGGATGCCACGCGCTACAGCGCATGGCTGGACAATTACGCACGTGAACAGCAGCGTCTGGGACGTTTCACGTGGGAGCCGAACAACCGCGTGCGCGATGTGCAGGCGTGGATGGTGGCGGAAAAAGTGGTGCCGAACGATGCCAAGGTTTCGGTGCTGCTGGCCTTCAGTTTTCTGCTGGTGTGCCTGATCAATACGATCGGTTTGATGCTGGCGAAATTTCTTGGCCGCTCCGGTGAAATTGGGTTGCGGCGCGCGCTTGGTGCGAACAAGGCGGCGTTGTTCGCACAATGCATCGTTGAATCGGGTGTGATCGGCCTGGCTGGCGGTTTGATCGGCGTCGCGCTGACGGCGCTCGGACTCGTGGGCATTCGTGGCATTTTTCCGGAAGACGTTGCGCACCTGGCGCATTTGAATGTTGGCCTGATCCTCCTGACGGTGGCATTGGCAGTGGTTGCGACCGTGTTGGCGGGGTTGTACCCGACCTTTCGTGCGATGCAGGTGCAGCCCGCGTGGCAACTTAAATCGAACTAGGCGGTGCTTGTGTTTATTCAGCAATCCATGAGGAGTCAGTAATGGAAATCGGGCCCATTTTTTCCGCGCTCAGGCGCAACAAAGTCGGTGCATTGTTGATTGCGCTGCAGGTGGCGTTGACCCTGGCAATCATCTGCAACGCACTGTTCATCATCAACGAACGGCTGGCATTCATCGCACGTCCGACCGGCATCGACGAAGGCAACATTTTCGTGATCAAGAATCTCTGGGTCGGTCGCGGTACGGACGCGCAAAACACGTCCTTGCTGCAAACCGATCTGCAAACCTTGCGCGATCTGCCAGGTGTCGCGGATGTGTACTCCACGAATACCGTGCCGCTGACCAATGGCGGCTGGAGCGATGGTGTCAACCTCACCGCGGATCAGGAACATTCCACCACCCAGGCCGCGAACTATTTTGTCGACGAACACGCGCTCAATACCATGGATATCAAACTGGTCGCCGGGCGCAACTTCAAACCCGAAGAGATCACCGATCGGGCCGAGCGCGATTCCGGCCTGCCGGACAGCATGATCGTCACGCAGGAGTTCGCGCAAAAGATGTTCCCGACCGAGTCCGCGCTCGGCAAGGCGGTGTATATGGAAGGCAAAAAGCCGACCACCATCATCGGCATCATCGAAAACCTGCAAGTGCCGTGGGTCGGCAGCTGGGTGAAGACGTGGGGCTACACAGCGGCATTGATCCCGCAGCGCATGATTCGGCAGAATTCCGCCTATGTCGTGCGCGCCAAACCCGGTCAGCTCCAAACGGCGATGAAAGCGGCCGAAACCAAACTGTTCTCGATCAATCCGCTGCGTGTGATTAGCTCGGTAAAACCCTTCAGCGAGATCCGCGCCAAAGCGTATCGCGGCGATCGTGCGATGGCAATCCTGCTCAGCATCGTCTGCAGCGCGTTGCTGATCATCACCGCGCTCGGCATCGTCGGCCTCGCAAGTTTCTGGGTCACGCAACGACGCAAGCAGATCGGTACGCGGCGAGCGCTCGGCGCGACGCGGCGCAATATCGTGAATTATTTCCAGACCGAAAACCTGCTGATTACCCTGGTTGGTATCGTGCTTGGCATCGTGCTCGCGGTTGGCTTGAACCTGTGGCTCGTGAACAACTTCGAGCTGACGCGGTTGACCTGGTGGTATCTGCCGATGGGTGCGGTGATGATTCTGCTGCTCGGCCAGGCCGCGGTGTTGCCGCCCGCGCGCCGCGCCGCGAGTGTGCCGCCGGCGGTGGCGACGCGCAGCGCCTGAATGCGGAATATTTCGCTGCGCTGAATAATCGCTTTGTCGCATAATGACGCGGCTCCGATCGGTAGATTGATCGGAGCCGCGTTTTTCGTTCCGGTGAAAACCGGATTGTTTTTTTTGCAACCCTTTCACGCCGGGCCGCATCCAAGCGGTCATGCGTCGACGAATCAATGAAACCATGCGCACCGTTCTGGTGATCGACGACAACCCTGCGGTCGGAACCGCGCTCGACATTTTGTTTTCGCTGAGCGAAATCCGCACCCTCAACGCGACCTCGCCGGAACAGGGTCTGGCGATGCTCGCACGCGAGCGTGTCGACCTGATCGTGCAGGACATGAATTTTCATGCCGATACCACCTCGGGCGAAGAAGGCGTGGCGTTGTTTCGTGCGATCCGCGCGCAACATCCGGACCTGCCGATCGTCCTGCTCACCGGCTGGACCAACCTGCAGACTGCGGTCGAGCTGGTCAAGGCCGGCGCGGCGGATTATCTCGGCAAACCGTGGGACGATCGCAAACTGCAGGCATCGGTGGAGAATCTGCTCGAACTTTCCGAGAGCACGCGCGAGGTGTCGCGCTTGCGTCAGGAGCGCCGCCAAACACGCAGTCAGCTCAACCAGAAATACGATTTACGCGGCATCGTGTTCGGGTCGAGCGCGATGGAAAGATTGATCCAGCTTGCGTGCCAGGTGGCGCGCGCCGATGTGCCGGTGCTGATCACCGGACCGAACGGCGCTGGCAAGGAGCGCATTGCCGAAATCATCCAGGCCAACTCCGCCGCGAAGTCCGGGCCGTTCATTACCGTGAACTGCGGCGCGCTGCCGTCGGAACTGATCGAGGCCGAATTGTTCGGTGCGGAATCCGGCGCTTTCACCGGTGCAGTGAAAGCGCGTGAAGGTCGTTTCGAAGCAGCGGATGGCGGCACGTTGTTCCTCGACGAAATCGGCAACCTGCCATTGTCCGGACAGATGAAACTGCTGCGCATCCTCGAAACCGGCCAGTTCGAACGGCTGGGTTCGAGCAAGACGCGCACCGTCAAAGTGCGCGTGATCAGCGCCACCAATGCCGATCTCGCGAGCATGATCCGCGATGGAAAATTCCGCGAGGATCTGTTCTACCGACTCAATGTGATCGAGCTGAATCTAGCGCCGCTGGCGACGCGCAGTGATGACATTCTGCCACTCGCCGAACACTTTCTCGATGGCGCCGCGATGCTCAATAGCGAGGCACGCCAGGCCTTGCGCGATCACGCCTGGCCCGGCAATGTGCGCGAACTCAAGAACGCGATTCAGCGCGCGCAATTGTTGTGCCGCGACGGTGTGATCACGCCGGCCGATCTTGGCCTCGTGCCGCGTTTTGCACCGGCGCGTGTGATCGCCGACAGCGAGCCAGACCGCGATGCGATCGAGCAGGCGTTGAAACGCGCGCGCGGTGTGATCAGCCAGGCCGCGGCCGAGCTCGGTCTGAGTCGTCAAGCGCTGTATCGACGTCTGGAAAAACTCGGGATTTCCGCCGATATCGCGTAATTCGCCGCGTCGCAGTCCAGCGCTCGATTCCACAAAGCGCGCTCGCTCAGGTAGCCTAGCCGCATGCGCCTGTTTTCGCTGCAAGG
>JANXUW010000442.1 GCA_025351985.1 Pseudolysobacter sp. | reverse complement strand
GGTACCGGTACACGTCGCCGTCACAGAATAGAGACCGGCTTTGGCCGGACTCTCGAACAGCGGATTGGAGCCGCTGCTGCCGTGCTCGGTGTAGACATATATACAGACCACGTTCGAATCGCCATTCATGACCGCCACTGGCGATTGCGGGCTGCCGTCATAGACGAAGCTGGTGCGATCGAAGGTCACGACACCGCTTTGTGCGGCGATGACCAGCGCCTCGCTCACCGTGGTCTGCGGGCTCTGTAAATAGTCTGCATCCGTGATCGTGACAGTGACCGAATACGTGCCGACATTGCTCGGTGGCACGCTGGAGCTTGCATAGCTGGTCGTGCCAGTGCCGACGTAGCTCATCTGGTAATCGACTTTCGGAGAATCCGGATCGTGGGCGACACCCGTCACGTTCGGCACGACGGTTTGTGCGCTGCCGTTGTAGCTGCGTGTAATCGTGCCGCTGCTGCTCGGATCATCTACCGTGAAGGCAATCGTCGCCGTCGCTGCTGTGACGACCAAAGTCGCCGTTGCCGAACCAAACTGGTTCGGGTCTTGCACGCTGGCGTGCACGCTGTGCGTACCAACACGATACGACAATGTCAGCGGATCGGCATAAGCCTGCGCGTCGACCGTCAGTACGATGCCAGCCACGGACGGCAACGCCGCCGCGCTGATGCTCGACACATCGCCGAAGACACGGTTCGACGAGCCGTCCGCACTCACACCCTCACCAGTGATACTCACCAATACCGGACGCTTGTGGATATGCAAGATCGCGGTCTGTGTGCCGGGATAATTGGCCTGATCGCTGGACGATACCGTGACCGTGTAGTCACCCGCATTGGTCGGCGGTGTGGTCGTGCTCGGATAAGTCGCGCCGTCCGTACTTGCATAACTCGTTGTGTAGTTGCTGAAGCTGGACGGCGCCGTCGTCACTACCACGGCGTGCGATGTGCCATCGTAAGTGGCTTCCGTATTGCTGATGCTGAAGCTCACCGCCGATGTCGACACGGTGACAACACCTGCGCCGGTTACGACTGGCGCATTGCCGCTGTTGCAGCTTCCGCCAACATGCGGATCGTAGACTTGCGCGGTGACATCGAAGCTGCCGGTCTGCTGGAAGATCGCGCGACCGTTGAGCGTGAGATCAAGGCCCGACGGTGCTTGCAGGTTGCCAGGCGTCGCACCGTAGGGCGGATACAACTGCACGTCGGACGCACCACCGCAATTGTCATCACTCAAATCCTGATTGTTCAGCGCGTACTGATATTGCTGATTGGTCAGCGGCGTAGTGCCGCTTCTGGCCAGCAGACGCAATACCACCGGGCGCGGGAACGGGCCGCCGTTGTTGCGCACATGCACGCTTTGCGCGATCGAACCACCGACCACACCGCTGGCGTTGCTGGTGATGTCGATGCTCAAGCCCGGCACAGTCGAATCCAGCGGTGCCGAGGTGGCGTAAACCTTGCCACTGCTGTCGCCAACGACTTCGACGACGGCGCGATACAAGCCCGGCGTGTTGAATCGCACATCAAACGGCAGTTGCTCTGTGAATGCTACGCCGCCAACGGCCGGCGGAACCGGCACACGGTTTGCGGCAACTTGCGGATAGACCATTTGCACATATTGGCGGCCGCTGTTGTCGCCGCCCGTGACGCTGTCATCGAGCAGGATGTCACCGGTTTGGCATACGGCATTGGATGCCGGGCCACCATCTCGTGCGCACACATCGATATCGCCGGGCTGGATCGCGATCGGACCGCCCGACCCGTTCGCATCATCGAGACGCTCGACACGCAGGCGGAAATAGATCGGCTCCGCGGTATAGCTGCCGGAGTTGCGCAAGGTGCCGGCGAAGTTGTCGATAAGCACGCCAGCGCTGCCGTAATCGAAACCAGCCGGCGGCGAAAGACCGATGGTCAGGCCCGATGCATCCACCACCGTGAGTACCGAATCCGTTTGCGCGAAATAATCCGGCGAGTCGATAACCGCAAAAACCCGATAGCTGCCCGGGCCGGTAGGTGCCTGCGTCGATGGACCATAGGCCGTGGGGGCAGTGCCGGAATAAGTGACCGTCAGATCCGATGACAAAGGGATACTGCCATCGAGGCTAGTTGCCTGCACCGTGACCACGCGCGGTGCCGCAACACAGTTGTGTCCCGTGACATCGCAGGTGTAGGCGACCTCCTGGAAGAGATTGGCAAAAGCGATTCTTGCATTGGCGCGGTCAAAACCGAAATACGTGCCGTCAGCGGCGAGTTGGCCACCACTGCCATCGTCGTATTCGAGCACCGCATTGACGTTGTAACCCTCGGCAATATCCGAAGTCATGCCGATCAGCACGTTCGCGTTGCCGCCCGCGCCGAGCAAGCCGCAACTGGCGAACGAAACCTCTTGTTGCGCGCTGCCACCGGAAGCCAAGGTCGGCGTCCAATTGATTCCAGGACCATGATCGGCAGAACCATCGCCGTCACAATCCAGATCCAAATGCACGCCGAGATGAGCCAACGCGGCCGGGTTGTTGTTCGACAAACGCGACACTGTGAATACGAATTTCAGCGGCTTGAGCACGGCAGTCGAATCGTTGTTGCGGACGCTCTGGATCAACGTCGCGCCAGTATTCGGACCCACCGATTGGTTGCCGGAACGCTGCAAGCTCACATCGAAGTTGCTGTAGCGATCCAGCGTGTAGGCGACGGTATTGTCGATGCCGAGCAATGCGTCATTGCTGACATCGTGCATCTCGCCGACGAACAGATACGCTGCTGCCGCTTTCTTGAAACTCACCTGCAGGAAGCTCGGCTGGCGAACCGTGCCGGTGCTCAAGCTTTCCGGCGGCAGGCTGAAGCAACCGCTGCCATCCAGCGTCACTGGCGTATAGCTGCCGCTGAAGACACCGGGAGCCGCACTGTAGGCAATCGAGATGTCGCCGCTCTGCGCATTGGCAGAGCCGCTGCGCGAATCCACGCTCAAACAAATCTTGGCGTAGACAGTGTCATCCGATCCGCTGGTATTGGTGAGATCGACTTCGTAGTTGTTGATGCGGCCGGTCTCGACATTGTTGCCCGGGCCGAGCAACTTCAATGCGAACCCACCCGGACCCGGCGGTGGAATCACTTTCGAATCCAGCGTTGCCAAGCCGAGCACCGCACCGCCACTCAGGCGCACCGCCGTCAACGTGTAGTGATAGGTGCCGGCACTGCGGTAGGTGATTTGCGCCGGATGCACATCAATGGCACCCGCCGCCACGGCATAACCGCTGCCAGCATTGTCGAAGGTGTAGCTCAATACACCACCGCTGGCACTGCTGGCGGAGTACGCCACATTGTCGAGTTGCAAGCCGAACAAATCGCCAGCGACGATGCCGCCACCGCGCGTGATCGTGAGCTGGTACGCCACCGTTTCCGGCGTGCTTGACGTGAGGTTATCCACACGCAACTGATAGTTGGTCGGTGTGCCAGTCTGGATTCCGCTGTCGGGGCCGTTGAAGCGCACGACATATTCGGCACCGTCGTTGGTCAATGCGAACGCCGCAGTATGCCCGGCAACACTGGCCGTTACGGCGTAGCTGCCAGCGACGTTGTTGGATGTTGCGCTGATGCTGGCGTTGCCGCTGGCATCGGTCGTTGCCGATGCGGCAGACAAGGCCGCGCTGGCACCATTGCCCGCACTGGCGACGAAACTCACGCTTTGTCCCGCCAGCGCATTGTGGAATTGGTCCTCCACATGCACCGCGAGCGCGGCGGCGAACGGCTCATTGATCGGTGTCGTCTGCGGTGTACCGCCGGTCGTGGTCAGCACGATCTGTGCGGCATTCGTATCCGGATTGTTGGTCAAGGCAAACGTTACCGTATTGCCTACGGTCACAGTCACGCTGTAGCTGCCGGCAATCGTGTTGGCGAGCGCGGCGGGCAGCGTGGCGATGCCGGAAGCATCCGTCAGCACGTCGGTCGATGTCGATTGCAAGCTCGCACCGTTGCCTGCCGGCGTTGCGACAAAACTTATCGAGTCATTTGCCAGCACGGCATTGCGGTATTGATCGCGAACCTGCACGCGCAGATCGGCGAAGGCCTGGTTGACGGTCGCAGCGGATGGATTGCCGCTGACGATCGTGACCGAAGCCGCGGCGTCGGGCAAGTTGGTCAAAGCGAACGTCGCATTCGGACTCAGGCTGCCGCTTTGCGCACTGACGCTGTAGCTGCCTGCGCTGGTATTGGCAGTCGCCGCCGCGGTGAATACACCGTTGTAATCTGTATTGCCGCTGGCGGGAACAAGCGCGGCAGACGCACCGGCACCGGGCGCTGCGAACGACACGTTCTGGCCGGTAACCGCGCCGCCAAGCACATCGAGCACGCGCACACGCAACGGTTGTGCAAATGCATTGCTGACCACCGCGCTCTGGCCGCCGCCTGAAGCAACGACGATCTGCGTCGGTGTGTTATTGCCGCAGTTTGCGCTGCCAATCGGCGTTGCCGACAAGGCATCGGCGATCAACGCCGTGCCGCTGCTGCTCGCACTGCCGCCGCCGTACCAGTTCGATCCCACGCTCAATGCAACCGCATTGGCACCGACAACACTCGTGCTGCCGAGCACGGCGTTGTCATAGATCGCAATGCCCGAGCCAAGATCGCCGGTCGGGCTGCTCGATTTTGCGGTGATGCCGTTGTGGCCAGCGCTGGCATCCAGAGTGTTGCAATACGCCGTGATACCACTGGAGCCACCGTACAAGGTCAGCGCGCCTTCGTCGCTGATATTGTTGGTATTGGAGTTGGTGACGGTGTTGTCGTGCACCTGGATACCACCCGTCAATTCCGGCCCGATATTGATGCCGTTGTTGCCGGTGTTGCTGACGTTGTTGCCGAAGATCCGGATGTTGTTGCCGGTGGCAAGCTGAATGCCGCCGAACGCGATATTGCTGATCGTGTTGTCATGAATCTGCGCGTTACTCTGCTTCCATAAATTGATGGCGGAATAGCTGCCGCCACTCACCGTATCGATCTTGTTGTGGTCAACCTCCCAGCCGTTCAGCAATGTCGGGCCGTTGGTATAGATCGCCGTGCCGTGCAGCGTCACAAAGCGATTGTTGCGCACCACGGCGTTGTTGCCGATACCGCCATAGTTGCCGCCGGAAGCAAGCGCAACCGCATCCGACTCGCCGCCGAGGCCACTGAAGCTCAGGCCCCGCACCGTCACACCGTCGGCATTGATGCGCACCGATTGATGGCCGCCGCTGCTGCCGCCGCCGACCGGTGCAATGATCGATTCATGCCTGCCGCGCGATGCATCGTCGCCCGCCACTGTCGGATAGTTGCCCTGCAAGGTCATGGCCTTGTTGATGACCACGTACTGCGCGAACGTGTCGCTCGCACTCGCTTCAAGATCGACCGTGCCGCCGATCGCAACCGCAGCGATGGCGGTATTGATCGGGCCGCTGGTCACGCTGCAACTTACCGCGCTGCATGGCGGAGGTGGCGAGCTATCCGACGATGCCAGCGCATCATAAAAATACGCACGGCCGGAACGCACGAACACTTCGCTGACCGGTGTCACGCCGCTGGCGTAACTCACGCTCGGTGCATCACCCGACAGCACCAGCGGACGCGATGCGGTAAACGTATTGCCCGCACCGATGGTCAGATGCACGCCATCGCCGGTTTGTTCGTGCACGTCTTCGAGATAGATCGCACCGATACCGATATTGCTGAACGCGACATTCTTGACGACAAAATCGTCGACTGCGCCAGAGTAATACGAGGCATCCGTCGCGAGTACACCTGCATCGACGCTAGTAACGCTGCCGCCATCGATGGCCGTCGTGCTGGCCGCGCTGCTGACGATATTGTCGAGCATATAACCGGCCGTCTGGCGCACACCAACCAGCGCGCTGGCGTCGATGTTATTTCCGCTCAGCGTGACGGTTTGCGCATTCTGCATCGACTCGACCAGGATGCCGGTCCACTGCCTGTCCTGCAGCGGATTGTTCACGGCGTGGATGGTGTTGCCGGAAATCGTGTACGCGGTCGCCGTGGAATAGAACAGATTGTGGAAGATGCCGCTATGCGATGCGTTGATCGTATTGCCGCTGATGCTCGGCACAAAACCGGCGGTGGGTGTCGCCAGATAATCATTGTTGGTCTGCACACCGACGCGCACCGAATCCATCCGATTGCCGGTGATCTGCGCGTAGAAATTGTGCTCGACCACAATGCCGATGCCCCAGCTCGACGGTGCATCGATATTGATGAAGCGATTGTTCGCGATAATGTTGTTATCGGTGTTCGGCAATACATCGTCGTAGCCGCCGTCGATGCCGGCGTAGATCGCATTGCGCACGACGTTGTTCTGCAGCGTGATGCGATTGCCATCGGCAAAGATGCCGCCGGACACATCGGGGTTGGCGCCGTTGAGATTCGCCACCGTGCCCGGATACGTGGATATTATTGCCGGATTATCCGCATCGATGACAAAACCATCGAACACCACATTGTCGCTGTTGATCTTGACCACGGCCACGCCGTGTGAGCCCGAGCTGATGTCCACATTGGCCTCGGCCACACCCGGCACGATAATGGATTCACCAGAGCTGGTATCACGCGTGGTGGCATTCACGCCCGCCTTGGCACCCTTGACCGTGACGGCCTTGTTGACGATCACGTTTTCTGCATACGTGCCGGCATCCGCAATCAGCACATCGCCCGCACTCGCCGCGGCGATGGCGGAATTGATCGTGCAATAACGCGCACCGGTATTCTGATTCAGCACGCGTGCGCCGATCACATCCGCGCCAACCGGTTCGACACGTTGGGCAACCAGAGTGCTGCCTGCAATCGTGTTCACATCCGCACCCTGACCCACACTCGCGCAGGTCACCGGCGCGTTGCCGCGACCGAACCACGCGGTTTGCGCAGCCTGGTTTGAATCGCCCGGCGGCGGGCCATCCGGATTGGCCTGTTGCACCTGCAAGCCGACGTCATTGTTGCTCAAGGTATTGCCGGAAACCGATGAGCCAAAACCTTCGACGACGATGCCATAACCTTCGTACTGTGTCGTGTCGGTCTTGAATCCGCTCACCGCATTGCTGCGAATGATCACACCGCGCGTGACATCGACCTGGTACGGATAAACGCCATACGAACGCCGGATCACCGCGATACCAGCGCGGTCACGCGAATTCGTCGCGCTCAGGCTGGCCGTGATGGTGTTGTTCTCGACCACGATTGCGCCGTCGCCGGTTTCCGCACCGCTGCCGTTCGGAATCTTGATCTCCATGCCAAAACGGCCGGTATTGCTGATCGTGTTGTTGACGATCTGGTTGGCGCGGCCGCTCGGCGAGCCGGAGGTCAACTGGATGAACGCCATGCCGCTGTCGCCGGTGTTCTCGACCCGGTTGTCGGTCACCACTGCGCCGGTCGCAGCACCATCCTGCAATTCGATACCGCAGCAACCGGTGCCGGACTCGTTGTGCACGTAGTTGTTGGTAATCGTGATGTCTTTCTTGATGCCATCCCACACCACGATGCCACGATCGCCGAAGGTATATATCTCGTTGTGATCGATGGTGACGTCGCTGATACCGCTCGCGGCGATGCCGCTGATAAAGATGCCGCGACCACCGCAGTTGTGCACGACGTTCTGCGTGATCGTCAGGCCATCGTTGCCCTGATTCGCGGCGATGCAATGCTGCGTGAAATTGCGGATCTCGAATCCGTTGATGGATGCATTGATCACATTGTTCGCGACCACGATGCCGAAGGACGCTGTACCGCCACCGTCGATGATGGTCGCGGGCGGTGAAGTGACGCCGGCAACGCTGGGCGTGAAGCCGCGACCGCCTTCCAGGTGCACACTCTTGGTCAACGTGATCGGGCCATAGCTGCCGGCCGCCAGTTCGATCGTGTCGCCGTCCAGCGTCAACGGATCATCCAGCGCATCGGCAACGCTGCCGTAGAACTTGTTGGTTTCGCGCACATGCACGGTCGTCGCACCGCCCACCGTTACCGACAGCGTGGTCGCACCGGAGTGGTAATTGGTGCCGTCGCAGGCCGCGACGTTGATGTCATGCTGGCCGACGCTGCGCACCGTTGCCGGTGTGGTGGAACAACTGGCCGTGGCCTCCTCGGTTATATCGGCGTGCACCGCTTGATCGGTATTCGTGTAGCTGAACGTGGTTTGTGTCAGTTGTGCATGACCGGTGGCGCGCGAAATCGTGAACGCGCCGGGGCTGCTTGCCGCCGTGCTGTAGTCGGGATTGGTGGTCTGCGCATTGAGCAGATAATTGCCGGCGTTGGTCGGCGGGTTGGCTGCGCTGTAGGTCGCGCCCGCATTGTCGCTACCGCTGAATGCCAGTGTGTAATCGCTGTTGGTCAGCGTTGGGCTGGTCGATACGCTGTAGCCGCCATAAGGCGTCGTGCTGTAAGTCGCCGCCGGCGTGACATAGGTGAAAGTCACCGGCGCGGGATCGATGGTCAGCGTCGTGGGCGTACTGCTAGCGGAATAATGCGTGGTGACGACCGTGGCGCTTTCGTCATAGTGACCGGCGTGTAGCGGCGCAGTCGGCAAGGATGAGAACGACACATCAGCCGACACGAACGGCGTGCGGATATCATCGCCCGGCGCAAAACCGATCTGCAGATTGCTGAACGTATCGCCCTGCGCGCTGCCGTTGAAGGTGAATTCGCTGGCAACAAAACTGATGGTCGGAATCGCCTTGCTGATATCGAGATTGCTGCCGTTCGGGTAGGTCGTGCTCGAATACACATGCCCGCTGCTAACGCCCTCGATCAGCAGCGTAAGCTGATAGGCACCGGGTGTGCGGAATTTCGCAATCGTATTCAGCGTGAACTGCACACCGGCGGGCAACGGTTGTGCCGTGGAAGTCTGCGGATAAAACGCCTGGATCGTGCTGCTGTCGAGCGCGTAAAGACGGAAGTCGCAGCGTCCGTCCACCAGCCCGTCGCCGTGCGCGATGGCGCATTGCGAATCGAGGAATTCAAGCCGCAGATCATCATTGGCCGCGTTGTTGCCGAGCGCATAACTGCCACGCGCATCGCTGCCAACGCCGAACGCCATCGTGATGGCACCGTCGGTACGATGCAGGATCAGATGCGCGCGCACCGGCTCTGGTGTATCGCTGGTCGCACTGCCATCGCAGTTCGTGCCGGACAACGCGCCGTTGCAAACCGTGTGCGCCAAGGCCAGCTCATCGAAGGCCGCGCCGGTACTCGGCCCGCTCACGCGCACCGCGACGTGATCCGCCGCAAACAAACCGTAATCGACAAAACCGAGCAACGTGGGCGCCGGCGGTGTTTCCGCGGCAATCGGATCGTTGTCGTAGGTGCGCTGCTCCAGTGCCTGGGTCTGCGCAAAAGTCATATGCGCCGGGAACGTATCGCTCGCAAACGTCGAACCATCATTGAAGGTGTTGTAACGCGCATCGACATCACCACCGAACGGCGCGTTGCTGGTTGCCGGAACCGCCACATACTGGAAAGCCGTGAACCACGGTTCGCCAATGCAACTCGCATTGGATAACGCACAAAAACTGTCGCCATTGAGCGGATCGAGATAGAAATAATAAGTGAAGGCACCATCGAACTTGTTGGCGCCGCTCTGCGTGCTGTTGTTGCCGAACACGAGCTGACCGTAGCCGATCATGCCGGGATCGTTGTGGTTCTCCATCGCCACGGCAATGGCCCGCGTCGGCGTGACATTCGTGGCACCGTTGAACGTGTTGCCCTCGGCCAGCACGGCCAACTTCACAGCCGCCACCGTGTTGCTGTTCGAGGTCAGCATCTTGGTGTCGATAATGATGTGGCGGAACTCGGCCGCGCCATCCCGCGGTGTGAACGTGTTGTCGCTCAGCGTCCAGCCATTCGTGTTCTGCGCGAAGATCGCATTGGTGTGATTGCTGAACGCATTATTCGCGACATCAATGCCACCGGCCTGAATATTGATCAGGCGCAGCGAGCTGGAACCGGAATCGCCCCACAACGGGCCGCCATCGCCATACGGATTCACGCTGCGATCTGGCGCGAACGTGTTGTCCGCTACCACCACGTGGCTGTTGCCGTTGCTCTCGGCAACCTGCACGCCGAAACTGTGGAACGCATTGGCCGGCACGCCGTGCGCGACATCGCCGATGCGCACCGTATCCTGGCTGAAACGCACGATCACATCGTAATCGCCGGCGCGCAGCGTATTGCCGCCGATGTCGCCCGTGCCCTGATCCATCGCGATACCGGCGCGGAAGAAGGCGGGCTGATTGCCACTGGTGCTCGTATCCCAATCCGGCGTGCCGTCGATGACGTTATTCAAGATCGAGGCATGCAAGCTCGTCACCTGCTCATTCGGCGGCGCATAACCGCTGGCCGAATCCAGATTCAGGCTGATCGCGTTGCGCCGCCCATAAGCGACGCGGCTGGACGACGTGGCGGTGGCGATGATGCTGCAACCCTGCACCGTCAAACCGGACGGACTGACCAGCACGTTGCCGGATCCACCCAGCGTCGCCACCGAGCGGATCGCCCCGCCCGCGCGCGACAGATCCACCGAGAACGCGAGGTTGGAAATCGTCACATTCGGCGCATTGATGCGCAGCAGCGACAAATCGCTCACGCTCGCCGGCGTGACGATCTGCGGCGGGCTGGCGCCGTCGTTGGTGCGCGTGATCGTGACGCTCTTCTGCACGATCGCCTGCTCGGCGAACTGCTGGCCGTCACGCAGCTCGATGATCTCGCCATCGTTCGCTGCGGCCAACGCCATATTGAGTGTGGCGTAACTGCCCAGCGGCTCGCCCGAGCCATTGCATGCGAGCGTGGAGCAACGCAGCACTTGCGCCGTGACATTCTGCGTGGCCGACGTGCTGCTGACATCGTTCGCGAAATCACCGTTGTAATGCGCGCTGAAACTCAACGCACCGGCATGGTTCATGGTCACGCTGCACGACGCATTGCCGCTGCCATCGAGCTCGCTGGTCGTGCAGGTTTCACCTGTACTCGCCGTAATCGTGACCGTACCGGTCGGCGCAGTGCCGCCCGTGGTATCGGCGACATGCACAGTCAACGCCACCGCCTGCCCGAGCACGGATGGATTCGGTGTCTGCGACGTGATGCTGGTCGTGGTGGTATTGATGTCTACATTCAAGGTCTGCGTCGGTGTGGAATTCGACGCCGCAAAATTGGTGCTGCCCTGATAATTGGCGGTCAGTGCATACGGCCCCGGCAACGTCGCCGTGATCGCACAATTTCCCAGCATCACCGTGCCATTGCACGAAGCGCCGGTCGGGCCGGTGCTGCTGACAATCACGTTATCGCCGCTCGGCACGATTGGGCCGCCGAAACTGACATCGTTGACGGTGAAGCTGACCATCACCGGCTTTCCAACATATGCCTGCGTTCCTGGCAGCGCGGACAAAGTCGTGCTGGTCGCATAAGGCGCAACGCCATGCATCCTGTTGGATGAGCTGGCTTTGAAATTGGCGTCGCCGGAATACGCCGCGGCCACCAGATACGGTGTCGCGCTGGCATTGGCAAACGTCATCGTGCAACTGCTGCCGGGCAAGGTGATCACACAACCACTCGCGCCCGGCGCGGTGAACGTGATCGTGCCGGTCGGTGTGCCTGCACCCGGCGCGGTGGGCACCGGCGCGCTGATCTGCACCGTCACCACACCGGGCAACGAAGGCTCGGCGCCGAACGATGGAATCGGCAAACTGGTATCGGCCTTGTTCACCGTTTGGCTGGCCGTGCCGCTGCTTGCGGTGAACGCGCCGCTGTCGGGCGTGTAGCTCGCGGTCAACGTGCGCGAACCGGCGCTGGTCGATGTGAGCGAACACGAACCGCCGCCGCTCGCCAGTGTGACCGGGCCGCAGCTCGCGCCCTTGTCGTCGCTG
>JANXUW010000427.1 GCA_025351985.1 Pseudolysobacter sp. | reverse complement strand
GTTTTCACACTTCGAGGTTGGCAGACAGTTTCATGGCCGGTCATGGGTGTAGAAAAATATCTCCTCGCGCAGGCATGCGTGTCGAGCGACGCGCGACAATCACGGTGATTCGCAGCATGTCTGTCGCAACACCGATCTCCTTGCGGAAACACATGCCTGGTTAAGCCCACGGTCGTGCATGCCGTGCGCGTTTGTGCGTATCGGCCGACCCGGCGTGTCCAGCGCACCGTCCCATCATGACCCGCATCCTCGGCATCGACCCAGGCTCGCAACGTACCGGCATCGGCATTGTCGATGCGGATGGCGCGGGCAAGTCCAGCTACGTGTTTCATACCGCGCTGAGTCTGCTCGACAACGCGACGTTCTCGCTGCGGCTGAAGCAGATTTTCGATCAACTCTCCGCCATCATCGACGAGCATCGCCCCGATGAAGTCGCGATCGAACGCGTGTTCATGGCGCGCAATCCCGATTCGGCGCTGAAGCTCGGCCAAGCACGCGGCGCGGCAATTTGTGCCGTGGTCAATCGCGATCTCGACATCACCGAATACGCCGCCAAGGAAATCAAGCAGGCCGTGGTCGGCACCGGTGCGGCGGACAAAACCCAGGTGCAGCACATGGTTTGCATGCTGCTGAACCTGACCGGCAAATTGCAGGCCGATGCGGCCGATGCACTGGCCGTGGCGCTGACCCATGCGCATACGCGCACGAGTATCCTGCGCCTCGGTATTCCGCGCACGGCATGGAGACGCAGACGATGATCGGACGCTTGCGAGGTATCTTGGTATCGAAACAGCCGCCGTGGCTGGTGATCGATGTCGGTGGTATCGGCTACGAGCTCGAAGCGCCGCTATCGACCATTTTCGACCTGCCCGAAACCGGGCGTGAAGTCACCTTGTTCACACACTACGCGGTAAAAGAAGACACGGTCGCGTTGTACGGTTTTTTGCGCGAGTCGGAGCGCAGCATGTTCCGCGCCTTGCAGAAGGTCAGCGGCATCGGTGCGAAGACGTCGCTGTCGGTGCTCTCTGGTGCGACCGTGGATGAATTTGCGCGGCTCGTGCACAGCGGCGACATCGCCGCACTCACGCGCATTCCGGGCATTGGCAAGAAAACTGCAGAGCGGATCGTCGTGGAATTGCGTGATCGGGTCGAAGCGCTGGGCGCGGTGTCGCTGCCCGGTTTTGGCAATCGCGCGGTACCGGCCGATCCGGTTTCCGAGGCCACCGTGGCATTGCAATCGCTCGGCTACAAACCGGTGGAAGTGACGCGCATGGTGAAGGCGGCAGCGGCAGAGGGCGACACCGCGGAAGCCATCATCCGCAAGGCGCTGCAAGCGGCATTGCGTTGACTATCTGCAGACTGAAACAACCCCGAATTCCTTAGTGATGTTGTCATACTCATGAGTCCACAGAATCCCGATCAAAAACGCCAGAGCATGAAGGCGCTGGCGCTCGGCGCGCTCGGCGTCGTGTACGGCGACATCGGCACGAGTCCGCTGTACTCCGTGCAGACCACGTTCGGCACGCATGGCATCGCGCCCGATCCGGCGAATATCCTCGGCGTACTGTCGCTGATTTTCTGGTCGCTGGTGATGGTGGTTTCGCTGAAGTACGTCGTCTTCATCATGGGCGCGGACAACCGCGGCGAAGGCGGCATCATGGCCTTGCTCGCGCTCGCGCAACGCGGCGTCAAGGAAAATCCGCGCGCACGCTGGGTGATCATGGTGCTCGGTATTTTCGGCGCTGCGCTGTTCTACGGCGATGGCGTGATCACGCCGGCGATTTCGGTATTGTCTGCGGTCGAAGGCCTTGAAGTTGCCGCACCTTCGCTGGTGCATTACGTGGTGCCGATCACGCTCGCGGTGTTGATTATTTTGTTCATCGTGCAACGCAGCGGCACGGCCAAGGTCGGCGCGGTATTCGGCCCGATCATGTGCGTGTGGTTCATCAGCATTGCGCTGCTCGGCGTGCATGCGCTGATCCAGCAGCCGACCGTATTCAAGGCCTTGTATCCGGGTTACGCGGTGCAGTTTTTCATCAACAACGGC
>JANXUW010000395.1 GCA_025351985.1 Pseudolysobacter sp. | reverse complement strand
GGACATTTCGTTGCGCCAGCGCACGTTGTCGAAGATGAAGAATTCGGGTTCGGGGCCGAAGTGGCCGATGTCGGCGACACCGGAGGCCTTGATGAACGCTTCGGCGCGACGGCCGATCGAACGCGGGCAACGTGAATACGCCTGCATGGTGCTGGGTTCGAGCACGTCGCAGTTGAGAATCAAGGTCGGCGCTTCGCTGAACGGGTCGAGCACGGCGCTGTCGGGATCGGGCATCAGCACCATGTCGGATTCGTTGATGCCTTTCCAGCCGGCGATCGAGGAGCCGTCGAACATCTTGCCTTCCTCGAACAGCGCATCGTCCACGGCGTGTGCCGGAAACGTCACGTGGTGCTGCTTGCCCAGCATATCGGCAAAACGCAGATCGACGAATTCCACGTCGTGTTCCTGAATCAGCTTATGGACATTCGCGGCGGACATAAAATCTCCTGATGGTGATGGCTACGGGATGCGCATCATCGCAGACCGCGGTAAAAATTTGCTATCTCGATCAAACGAAAAGTCGGCGCCGCATCTCTGCGAACGCCGACCGTGATCACGATTACATGTCGTAAGCCGACTCGCCATGCGAACTGATGTCGAGACCTTCGCGTTCCTGCTCTTCGGTCACACGCAGACCAACGATCAGGTCGGCGATCTTGAACGCGATGAACGCCACCACGGCGGTCCACACAATCGTGATGCCGACCGCCTTGGCCTGGATCAGCAGCTGTTGCGGAATGCCCGGATAACCCATCGTCATCTTCACCCAATCCTGCGTCGAGCCCGGCCCACCGAGACTCGGCGCGTTGAAGATGCCGGTCAGCAGTGCGCCGCTGATGCCGCCCAGCGCATGCACGCCGAACACATCGAGCGAGTCGTCGGCCTTGATGATTTTTTTCAGGCCCATCACACCCCACAGGCAGATCACACCCGCGGCCAGACCGATCGCGAACGCGCCCGGCACGCCGACATTGCCCGCTGCCGGAGTAATGGCCACCAAGCCGGCAACCGCGCCGGACGCCGCACCGAGCATCGACGGTTTGCCCTTCACGAGCCACTCGACCAGGGTCCACGACAACACCGCGCACGCGGTGGCGAGATAGGTATTGAGAAACGCGAGTGCGGCCGAACCGTTCGCTTCAAGGGCGGAGCCGGCGTTGAAACCGAACCAGCCGAACCACAGCAACGAAGCGCCGATCATGGTCATCGTCAGACTGTGCGGACGGATCGCCTCCTTACCGTAACCGACGCGCTTGCCGAGCATGTATGCACCGATCAAACCAGCCACACCGGCATTGATATGCACCACCGTACCGCCGGCGAAATCGAGTGCGCCCATCTGCCAGATGTAACCCGCAGTAGCGTTGATCGCGTCACTCTTGCTGGCATCCACATACGCATCCGGGCCAGCCCAGAACCAGACCATGTGCGCGATCGGCAGGTAACTGAAGGTGAACCAGATCACCATGAAAATCAGCACCGCGGAAAATTTCACACGCTCCACGATCGAACCCAGAATCAGGCAGCACGTGATCGCGGCGAAGGTCGCCTGGAATACCGCAAACACGATCTCGTAAAGCGGCGTTGCCTTGGAGAACGTTGCAGCCATCGAGAACGAACCATCGGCCGGAGTAAATGTGCCGTTGAGGAACAGTCGCGAGAGTCCGCCGTAGAACGCATTGCCCTCGGTGAACGCGATGCTGTAGCCGTAGACAAACCACAACACCGTGATCAACGAAAATACGACGAATACCTGCATGAGTACGGACAGCATGTTTTTGGTGCGCACGAGGCCGCCGTAGAACAACGCCAGTGCCGGCACCGACATCAGCAATACCAGCGCGGTAGA
Organism: Pseudolysobacter sp.; assembly: GCA_025351985.1. Lineage (GTDB taxonomy): Bacteria > Pseudomonadota > Gammaproteobacteria > Xanthomonadales > Rhodanobacteraceae > Pseudolysobacter. Next base: position 1,676 of record JANXUW010000395.1, on the reverse strand, counting down.
TGTCAGCATCCACGCGGTATCGCCCTTGTTCGGCACCGGTGCGGGCGGTGGTGCCGCAGCCGCCGCGACGGCGGGTACTGCATCCTGGGCGAAACCGTATTGCGCGAGCAAAAGTGCAGCGGCGCCACAGGCGAGCGCGATCAGCATCGGCGTGTAATTTTTTACATCGGGATTTCGAGTTGCGGTGATCATTGGGGTCGCCTCATTGATAGGGATGCGGTCAGAGCGCGTCTTTGCCGATTTCGCCCGTGCGAATGCGCACGACCTGCTCGATCGGGCTCACGAAAATCTTGCCGTCGCCGATCTTGTCGGTGCGGGCCGCCTGCATGATGACTTCGATTGCGGCCTCGACCAGCTCGTCGGGAACGACGGCTTCGATCTTGATTTTCGGCAACAGGTCGACCACGTATTCGGCACCGCGATAAAGCTCGGTATGGCCTTTCTGTCGACCGAAACCCTTGACCTCGGTAACGGTCAGGCCCGACACCGCGATTTGGGTGAGGCCCTCGCGCACTTCATCGAGTTTGAACGGCCGGATGATGGCGGTGATCAGTTTCATCGGTATCTCCTACTTCAGCCCGGATCGGGCGGGACGGGTTTGGCTGGATCGCTGCGCGCTCACCTCAGAACGTCTTGGTCAGCGTGATGACGCCGGTCGAGCGACCGACAAAATGATCGTAGTAATTGGTGTAGACGGACTTGTCGGCGTTGCTGTCGAAATAGGCGATCGCGAGCGCGAAACCCTTGTCGAAATTCTTGGTGATGCCGAGCTTGTAGTCGGTGTAGGACGCAGCGCCGAAACCATCGATGCGCTGGTGACCGACATGGGCATTCAGCAGCCAGGTCGGCACGAACTCGTAGTTGGCCGAAAGATCGATGTAGCCCGAGTTCTTGGTGTCGGCAAAACCAAACGCGTTGGTCAGCGTGTGCGAATATTTCAGCGAGACGAATTTGTACGACAGCGCGCCGTAGATTTCGCTGGTGTTCGCACTCGTGAATCCACCGGGATACGTGCCCGGATAATAGTAGGTGTAGAGGCCGACGTCGTAGCCGAAGTCATCACTGAACTTGCCGCGATAACCGGCGTAAAAATCGAACTCGACATTGCTCGAAACCGGCGCCGCCGAGATCGAGTAATCCGATAACCAACTGATGCTGCTTCCCCAGAATCCCACGTAGATGCCGCTGGGATCGTCATACTCCAGACCACCCTGCAAGGCAGGTTTTTCATTGGTCTGGGTCAATCCACGAAAAATATAATCGCTAGCCACGGTCAGCGATCCGACCCACGGATTCGCTGGTGCGGCGGGTACTGCGTCTTCCGCAAACGTCGTGCGAGCGACGCTCAATAGTGCGATGGAAATTGCAACAGCAAACGCAGTGCGCTTCATGGCTTATTCCTTTTTTTTGCGGGTTAAGGGCACGGTGGGTATTCATGCCGACGCGCCGTGTTGCACGCCTGCCTGCGCACGACACAATCACGTCGCGCGGTAATCCCATGTCCAGCTCCTATCCCTCCCCAGCAAACGACGTCTGTGCGTCGTGTTTCGCTCCTTTCTCCTTCCGTTGATTCGGACGTTCCGGCGCCGCAGCCCTGCAACGCCGGAACAGCCTGAATTTGTTTTTAAATCGAGTAATAGATCTGGTTTTCGAGCGGATGCGTGGCTGCCCGGAAG
>JANXUW010000332.1 GCA_025351985.1 Pseudolysobacter sp. | reverse complement strand
CAAATTGCGTACCTGATCGATCAGGATTGTCGAAGGCAAAACCTGTTCAAGGCGTTGGCGCGAGCACGTAGTCAAACGCGTAAGAGTGCTTGCCGTCGGCGATAACGATCGTCATCGTGCCGCTCAATCCAGCCAATTGATCGGTGCCGGAATCCGGCACGACGATGATGTTCATTGCCGGCGTTCCGCGCGTCATCGTCGCGTTGTGCTGCAGGACAAAACTGCCTCGGCGTCCGTGCAAGGTGCCGCTGACTTTCTCGATCGCGACATAACCCGCCGAACCCGGCGTGCCGCTCATCGCGCTCAACATCTCGCCTTTGCTGGTAGCTTCGAGATCGCCATGAAATTGCTTGTCGATCGACATGCGCCCGAGCGCGGCGCCTTCGACTTTGTCTTCCACGGTCAGCGCCTGCGGGCTGAGTTTTACATCGAACGGTCCTGTTGCGTGCAGTGTGGTCATGGCTGTCTCCGGTGGTGATGCGGTTGGAATTTGCGCGCGTTTCGGCGGCTGGCCGGTGCAGCTTGCAAGCACGATGGCGCTGCACGCAACCATGATCGCACTAGCTGCGAGGAATCGGTTTTTCATGGATGCTCCGTTATGCTGCTGCGGTGTGCAAGGCATTCAAACAGGACTGGCATGGACCGTATTGGAAAAACGCGACCGAGAAAAAATCGATGCGGTGATTTCCGGTTCGACTTGCGATTCGAGAATCGAAACTCATGAGTCCCGACGTCGGCAAGGCTCGCGGGGTATTGCGTCATGCCGCGGCAGCGGGCGCATTCGAACACACGCGTGTGGCGCCAGATGCCAGCCTGCGCGATTTCGTCGAGCACTTCTGGATGGTGCGTTGGGATCTGCGCGGTCACACGCCGCAATTGCAGGAAACCTTGCCGCATCCGAACGTGCATCTCGTCTTCGAGCGCGATAAAACGCGCATCTTCGGCGTGCACACCGCACGTTTTTCGAAGCTGCTCGAAGATCGAGGCTGTGCGTTCGGCGTCAAGTTCCGGCCCGGCGGTTTTTATCCATTCCTGCAACGGCCACTGTCGAGTATCGCCGATGGCTCGATCTCGCTGCAGGACGTTTTCGGCAACGACGCCGATACGCTGGAGGATGATGTCCTCGCAAACACCGACATCGCCGGCATGATCGCGGTGGCGACACGATTCCTGCAAGCGCACGCGCCACCCACCGACCCGAACGTCGATCACATCGCCGCTATCGTCGCGGGCATCGTGGACGACCGCAGCCTGACCAAGGTCGATGATCTCGCGAGCCGCAACGGATTGAGCAAACGCAGCCTGCAACGCCTGTTCAAGCAGTATGTCGGCGTCAGTCCGAAATGGGTGATCAACCGTTATCGGTTGCATGACGCGGTCGAACTACTGGCGGCCGGCGAAACGATCGATGGGCCGCGCCTGGCGCTGGAACTCGGTTATTTCGATCAGGCGCATTTCATCCGCGACTTCAAGAAATTGATCGGCCGCTCGCCAGCGGATTATCGACGTGTGGCCGTTAACGCAAAATCCTGATCATGCACTGCGAATAATCATCTTTGCGGCGGCCCGATATCGAGCAGCGTGCGCAGACTGACGCTGGAATCCCCGGCGATACCGAGCAGCCAGAAACACAGACCCGAGAACGCGCCCCAGCCCAGCAATTCGAACGCATTCAAGACACTGAAAACCTCCAGGTGCGGCGGCGTATTTATCCACCAATACAACAACAGCGCGGGCAAACTGCACACGGCGCCGGCCAACGCCAGTGCCCACCAATCGAGCCGCTGCATACGGCGCAACAGCAGCACGATCGGCAAACCCAATAGCCAAGCACTCGGATACGTCAGCATCAAACCGATCGGCAACGACCACGGCTCGGCGAAAAACAGAGTCGCATAAAACGGCGGCAACAACGGCGTGAACAGCAGCGCGAACAGAATTCGGCGCAAGCTCGGCGAAGAAGGTATTTGTGTCGCTTGCATGGCCTGCTTGAACGAAAGATTGGTCTGCACGATGGATAATCTATGGTAACGAAATACAAACCGCCCATGCGCGAATAGCTAAGAATCGCAAGTAGCCGGCCGGCACAAATCGACATCTGCGCTCAGAGCGCGGCACTTGCCATGCGGTCGCGCCGGGAACAAACGCACCGGCTCCGGTGCCATCCCAATTTTCTCCGCGCTGAGATAAACGTCGCGCTGGCGCCTCCTTAAATGATGATCGCAGCTGAATCGGCACTCCGGGGTATTGCCAC
>JANXUW010000304.1 GCA_025351985.1 Pseudolysobacter sp. | reverse complement strand
GAAACGGCCGTGCGTGTAATCGATGATCTGATCCGGCACGACGATCACGCGCGGCCCCATGTCGACGCGAATACCGCCAACCGCATTGATGCCGATCACGCGTTGCGCGCCGAGGTGATGCAGCGCCCACAGATTGGCGCGGTAGTTCACGCGATGCGGCGCGATCGTGTGATTCTCGCCATGACGCGCAAGAAACGCCACGCGCTTGCCGCGAAAATCGCCGAGCACGATGTCCGCCGACGGTGCGCCGAACGGTGTGTCGAGTGCGCGCTTTTCAATATTTTCCAAACCCGGAAAACGATACAGACCGGTGCCGCCGATCACCGCAAGATCAAGACTCATACGTGGTTCCCCAGAGCGTAAATGCCGGGCAGGTTTCTGCCCTGCTCGTAGTAGTCCATGCCATAACCGAACACATACCGGTCCGGCACTTCGACGCCGACGAAATCGGCGACCAGATCAGGCACGCAACGGCCGTGCTTCTTTTCGCACAACACCACGATCAGTACGCGCTTGGCGCCCTGATCGAGACAAAAATCGCGGATCGCCTTGAGCGTATAACCTTCGTCCAGAATGTCATCAACCAGCAGCACGGTGCGGCCTTGCAGACTCAGGCGCGGTTGCTTGAGCCAGAGCAGGTCGTGGCCGCGCGTGCCGCCGCGATAACGCGTGGCATGCACGTAGTCGAATTCCAGATCGGTGCTGATCGCCAGCGACAACGCGCCGGCGAAAATCAACGCACCGTTCATCACGGTGAGGAATACCGGCACTTCGCCGTGCAAATCGGCCGTGATCGCGATACCGAGGCGATCGATCGCCACGCTCAACGCCGCCTGATCGTAGAGGCAGTCGGCGCCGCGCACGGCCTCGGCCAGCGGTGGATGGTCAGTCATTGATGTACTCCGTTATGCCGTGCGCGCGGCATCGAGTGCCGTCACGCGGGTGGTGAATGCCGCACGTTGCGGATTGTCTTGCAATGCCTTCCAGGTAACCGCGAGTTTGCCTTGCAGCCGCGCAATTTTTGCTGAATCGCACGGTGATTTACCGGCCACGGTGGTGATCGCTTCGGCAACCAGCGCGGGCGCGCAGACCAGCACGATGTCGCAGCCCGCATCGAGATGTGCAGCGATGCGCGCGGCAATGCCACCGACCGATTCCGCCGCCGCCATGCCGATATCGTCGCTGAAAACCAGACCGCGAAATCCGAGCTGGCCACGCAGGATATCCTGAATCCAGATTCGCGAATAACCTGCCGCGAGCGGATCGACTGCGGGATAGGCAACATGCCCCATCATCACCGCTTCGGCACCGACATCGATTGCGTCGACGAACGGCAAAAGATCGACCGTGCGCAACTGATCGAGCGTGCGCGGATCGCTGGCATCGTCGAAATGCGTGTCTTCGAGCACCGAACCGTGTCCGGGATAATGCTTGATCGTCGCCGCCATGCCCGCGAGACGCATGCCGCGCAAATATGCGAGGCCAAGCTCGGAAACAATCGCCGGATCGGCGTGAAATGCGCGCTCACCGATCGCGCGATTGCCACGCTGCAAATCCAGCACCGGCGCATAACTCAGATCGATATCGAGCGCGCGCATTTCGCTGGCCATGAGCCACGCGTGTTCCTCGCTCAACGCAATCGCCGCGCCACGATCGCGCTCGTACAATTCACCGAGACGCGCCAGCGCAGGCAAACGCGTGAAACCGGTGCGAAACCGCTGCACCGGACCACCTTCCTGATCGACCGCAATCAGAAACGGATCGGTGCGCAATTCGCGAATCTGCTCGATCAAAACACAAACCTGTTCGCGATCCGCGAAGTTGCGCGAGAACAGGATCACGCCACTGACTTCAGGCGCACGGATCCAATCGTACTCATGCGTCGCGAGTTGTTTGCCTTCGATACCGATCAACAGCATGGTGTTTTCTTTAATCCTTTCGTGACCATTTCTATTCGCCGAGTTTTTCCGATGCAGTCCAATGCGCATACGGATGCCGCAGCAGATTGACGTTGTAATAACGCGGCAGATTACTGACTTCCCGTCCCAGCCATGCAGGTTTCGGATAAGGTTGATCTTCGGCGTCCAGTTCGAGCTCCGCAACGATCAAGCCGCTATTCGCGCCACTGAATTCGTCGACCTCGAATATGAAACCATCGAGTTCGACATAGTGCCGTTGTTTCTCGACCAGACCTTCGCAAAGTGTCGCCAGCATCACCAGTGCATCGTCCACCGGAATCGGGTATTCGTATTCCTGTCGCGATACGCCGAGCGTTACCGATTTGACATTGAGCCACGCCTGCTCGTCGGTCACGCGCACGCGCACCGAACTGTTGGCGTTGGTCAATCCCGCCACGCCAGCGAGATAGCCTTGTTCGATGCGTTCGACACGGCTCGCCTGCGCGCGCCATGCTTCCCCGACAACCAGAAACTTGCGTTCGATTTCCATAGCCATGACGTGTCTCGCCCCCTATGCGTACACATGAAAACTCAGCGTTCAAACAGCGCAATCGACTCGACGTGCGCGGTATGCGGAAACATATCCATCACGCCGGCGGCGCTGAGTTTGAAGCCGTGACGTTGCACCAGGATGCCAGCGTCGCGCGCCAGCGAACCGGGATGACATGAAACATATACCACGCGCTGCACGCTGCGGCCCGG